>JAFSZS010000159.1 GCA_017455645.1 Selenomonadaceae bacterium
GATTTTTTCATAGGAAAAATTTTTGAGAAAGGGCGGTTTAACGCCTATTATTTTTATTTGCGCCCGAAGGAGGGATTCACAATTAGTAGAGACAGTTTGAGAATCAATGATGAGATTCGTATTCGTGAAGTCCGCGTGACAGACGAAAACGGTGAACAGCTCGGCATAATGCAGACAAGGGACGCCTTGAAACTTGCTGAAGACAAGCACCTTGACTTGGTAGAAGTTGCACCGAAAGCGCGTCCGCCGGTTTGCAAGATTATGGATTTCGGCAAGTACCGCTATGAACAGCAAAAACGTGACAAAGAAGCACGCAAAAAACAAAAAGTGGTAACAGTCAAAGAAGTAAAACTCAGACCGAATATCGAACAGCACGATTTTGATGTCAAGCTGAAAAATGCGCAGAGATTTATCGAAGAAGGCAACAAGGTAAAGGTTACGATTATGTTTCGCGGACGTGAACTTTCACACCCCGAAATTGGCAGCACGATTCTCGACAAAATGGCAAAGGCGTTGGGCGAAACGGTTAGCGTTGAACGCGCCGCCAAACTCGAAGGCAAAAATATGACGATGATTCTCTCACCTAAGGCGCAAAAAAATAAAAAGACTACACCAACAAAGGGAGGGGACGCTACAAGTGCCCAAAATCAAAACACACAGAGCAACGGCGAAAAGGTTTAAAGTTACCGGTAGCGGCGAATTTAAACGCAATAAAGCTTACAAAAGTCATATTTTGGAAAAAAAATCTCCCAAGCGCAAGAGAAATCTGCGTAAAGCAACTTTGGCATCTGCGGCAGATCGCGCCCGCGTCAAAAAGCTGTTGCCCTACGCTAAATAACTTGCATTGTAGATTGGAGGTTTTATTTTGAGAATTAAATCCGGCGTAACTGCTCATAAGCGCCATAAAAAAATACTCAAGCTTGCGAAAGGTTATCGCGGCGCAAGAAGTAAGCAGTTTAAAAAAGCTAATGAAACCGTAATGAAGGCGGGTTTTTATGCGCACCGTGACAGAAGAAACAAAAAGCGCGAAATTCGCCGTCTGTGGATAACCCGCATTAACGCGGCGGCTCGTATTAACGGCATTTCCTACAGCAGACTTATTTGCGGTTTGACTAAGGCGGGCGTTGCCGTCGATAGAAAAATGATGGCTGATTTGGCTGTCAATGACGCAAACGCTTTTACTAAGCTCGTCGATATCGCCAAGAAAAATTTGTAATAAAATATATCGGAAAATAAAAAAGTCCCTGTCAAAGCTTTAAGCTCGGCAGGGATTTTTTAATTTAGAATTAAGAATGCAGAATTAAGAATGAAAAACTACTCACTATTCACTACTTCACTATTCACTAAAAAAATACTATGAATGAAAAAATTTACGGCTATGTCAGAGTATCAACCAAAGACCAAAACGAAGCTCGGCAGTTAATTGCTATGAGTGAATTTGGTATTCCCGCTGAAAATATTTTTATCGACAAGCAATCCGGTAAAAATTTTGAACGCCCCGCCTACAAAAAATTACTTGATATCCTTCAACCTGCCGACACGCTTGTAATAAAGAGTATTGACAGGCTCGGTCGCAACTACGAAGAAATTATCGAACAGTGGCGCACCCTCACCAAAGAAAAGCAAATTTCTATCGTGGTATTGGATATGCCGCTTTTGGATACGCGCAATCACCGCGATTTAATCGGCACTCTCATTACCGATTTGGTTTTGCAAATTTTATCTTACGTTGCACAGACCGAAAAAGACTTGAATCATCAGCGGCAGGCGGAGGGCATTGCGGCGGCTAAGGCGCGCGGCGTGAAATTCGGTCGTACTCCATTACCACTTCCGCCGAATTTTGAGGAAGTTTATAACCAGTGGCGCGAAGGTAAAATTTCTGCAAGATCCGCCGCCAAAATTCTCGGCACCAATCACAATACTTTTTTACGTCAGGCTAAAAGATTTTCCGATTCATCCGCAAACTAAAAAAAGCTTGGTAAACAAGCCACGCTATATGTACAAGGCAACTTTTAATGAATTTTTAATAAATTTTCGTACAATTCATACTTGAATTTTGTTAAATGCTGTGCTATTATCTGCAAAATTGAACTTAGGGAACTTGTAAAAATTTTTGAAACATATTCCGGTATATACAGCGTGGCTTGTTTACCAAGCTTTTTTTAGTTTGCGGATGAATCGGAAAATCTTTTAGCCTGACGTAAA
>JAFSZS010000160.1 GCA_017455645.1 Selenomonadaceae bacterium
GCCCGCCACACTGCGTTCAATCAGTACTTGTCCTATCATTGAATATTTCAAGCCGCGAATTACAATTTCGACCAATTCTTCTTCATTGTCGGCAATACCGCCGCCGGTGCCGCCTAAAGTGTACGCGGGGCGAACAATCAGCGGGTAACCAATTTCATTTGCAAAGGCAACCGCGCTGTGAACATCTTCAACGATTGTAGATTCAGGTACAGGCTCGCCAATTTCCTGCATTGTCGCTTTAAATTTTTCTCTGTCTTCAGCTTTTTCTATTGCGTCAAGCGGCGTCCCCAACAATTCAACGTGATTTTTTTCAAGTACGCCCGCTTCGGCAAGTTTTACCGCCAAATTTAAGCCGGCTTGTCCGCCCAAAGTTGCAAGTAAACCGTCGGGGCGTTCTTTTTCGATTATCGCCGTCAAAAAGTCAACAGTAAGCGGCTCAATATAAACTCTGTCGGCAATATTAACATCAGTCATAATTGTTGCGGGATTAGAATTGACCAAAACAACTTCCAAGCCTTCCTCTTTAAGTGCGCGGCAAGCTTGAGAGCCCGCGTAGTCAAATTCTGCCGCCTGTCCAATTACAATAGGACCGGAACCAATTACCATTACCTTTTTGAGATTATTTTTCTTAGGCAAAATTATTTCTCCCTTCAAAAATCATTGGGATTTATTTTAAAAGTGCGGAACAGTTTGGAGGCTGCCCGGATTTTCCTTTCAAGTCAAAATTTATATTCAAGTTACGCCCTCCAACTTAAATTTTTGCAGAAAGCGACAAGTAGTTAAAATTTACAAAAGTTTCATTAAATCGCCGTGAACAATCGTAGCAACTGCGCGACCTTTTAATTTTCTGCCGACGAAAGGCGAATGACTGCCGCGCGTGTAAAATTTTTCGGCGTCAACCGTCCATTCCAAATTTGTATCAATAATCGTAATATCAGCCCACGCTCCGACGCTCAAAGTACCCGCGTCAATCCCTAAAACTTTTGCCGGTTCGTATGTCATTTTTGAAATTAATTTGGGTAAATCTATTATACTTTTATCATATAAATCTGTCAACAAAATACCAAGTGAAGTTTCAAGCCCGGGAAAACCGCTCGGCGCGTAAATATATTCCCGGTCTTTTTCTTCGGCGGCGTGCGGCGAATGGTCGGTAACAATACAATCAATCGTGCCATCCAGCAAGCCCCTCAAAAGTTCGTCGCAGTCTTTTTTGGTACGCAAGGGCGGATTAATTTTTGTGGAAGTGTCAGCCGGATTAACAATTTCATCAGTCAAAGTTAAATGTTGAGGCGTAACTTCAGCCGTAACTTTGACGCCGCGCTTTTTGGCGTCTCTAACAATTTCAACTGCGCGCGCTGAACTTATGTGCGCAATGTGCACGCGCCCGCCGGTGTATTCAGCCAAAAGACAATCCCGCGCAACCGCAATATCTTCAGCAACAGTAGGACGCCCTTTCAAGCCCAAAATTGCACTGCGCGAGCCTTCATTCATAACGCCTTCTTTTACAAGTGAAGTTTCTTCTTCGTGACAGATAATAATTTTGCCCGTACCGCTCAAATAATCCAGCGCGTTCATAAAAATTTTGGCGTTATCGTCAAATTTGCCGTCGTCAGAAAAAGCAACCGCGCCCGCGTCAATCATATCCCGCATTTCGGCCAATTCTTGTCCGGCTTGATTTTTTGTAACCGCGCCGATAATTTTTATATTGATAATTCCAACTTCGGCGGCGCGTTGAATCATGGAACGAACAAGCGCGGCGTTATCGACAACGGGCGAAGTATTCGGCATTGTTGCAACGCTAGTAAAGCCGCCCGCAACTGCCGCCTTGGAGCCGCTTAAAAAATCTTCCTTTGCTTCCTGCCCGGGTTCTCTGAAATGTACGTGCATATCAATCAAGCCCGGCGTTACAACTTTTCCCGCGGCGTTGTATTCGTGTTGCGCCTCAATTTTTATATCAGTGTCGACAGCCGCAATTTTGCCGTCGATAATCAAAATGTCGGCGATTTTATCAATGTTGTTGGCAGGGTCGATAACGCGCCCGCCTTTGATTAACAATGAATCTTTTATCGCCTGTACCTTGTGAATTTCCCAAGTATTTTTCATTAAAATTTTTTCCTCCATTCAAGTAAAAAAATCGATTTTAAGGCACTTGAGAGGCTCGTAGCGCGTCGATTTGAACTCAAGGGTACAAATATATCAAAAAACTTTCTGCACCCCTGTTTTTGGCGAAATTTAACGCTTTACGCTTTTTCGTTCAAATTTTTCATTAAATCTGCAAGATAAATTTTGGCGTCTTCCAAATCTTTTTCTTCGTCGCCGGAATCAAATTCCTGTAAAATAATTTCGTCGTCTTTGTCAGAAAGTTCAGCCACTACGCAAGTTAATTCCGAATCTTGAAAAATCATACGCTCAATCAGCAAATTTTTTATAAATGAAATATTAATAGCCGCTTCACCGTCTTCATAAACAATAAAATTAATTTTTTTTGAGTTCAAATTTTTTACCAAATCAGCCAAATAATCTTTTGAATCTAAAAAAAAATCCTCGTCATCTTCTTCAGTAAATTCTTTTAAAACGCTGCCTTCCCCTTCATGATCTTCTGTCGTTTGAGCAAGTACGCAAGCCATTTCTGAATCTCCTGAAAACATTTGCTCAATCCCAATTCTTTTTATGAATTTAATATTTGTAACGCCACGCTTGCTTTCTTCAAAAATAAAAGTTGTTTTTTCCTTCAGAATATCAACCAATTCAGTAAAATATTTTTTTGCCGCCTTAAAATTTTCGGCTTCATCGTCAGATTTAAATTCTTCTAAAATTCTATCTTCGCCGCCGGAAATTTCAGCTCCCACATAGAAAAAATTTGTCATTTGGGCACCGTGATTTTCGTCAATATGTGTCCTGTCATAAATTCTTGTGGCGTAAATTCTTTCTACAAATTCGGTATTGAACGCTTCGCCGTTTTCATCAAGTAAAAATTTCATTTTGCGCGCCTCCGCTCAAAAATTTAACTACTTTTGCAAGATAATCTTCAGCGTCTTTCTGTTCTTTGCCGTAATCGCCGTAATTAAATTCTTTTAATCTAATTTCTTGCAAACAATAGCCGTCAACTTCAGCACAAACAGTATGAAAGTACTTATGGTCTATATAAACGCTTCTGATACGCGCAGGGTTAATCGCCGCTTTATCGTCATCATACAGCAGAAAATTATACTGTTTTGCGAAAGTAATTAAATAATTTTTTGCCTCTTCTTCGGAATCGCAGCTTTTTATTGTAATTTCTTGGTCTCCGCTGCAGCCTTGAGCATCAATCATTTTTGCTTTAACATCACCTGAAGACCAATTGTCAAGAAAAATTCTCTCTACAAATTCGATATTGACAGCAGTTCTTTTGTATGAATATGAATCAGTTAAAAATATCATTTTGCGCCTCCGTTCAAAGTTAAATCAAGCAACGCCATTCTTACTGCGACGCCGTTTTGAACTTGTTCCTGAATCGCAGAATTTTTGCCGTAAGTTACCGCGTTTGAAATTTCTAAGCCTTTGTTTTGCGGACCGGGGTGCAAAATTAAAACGTCTTCCTTTGCAAGTCTCAAGCGTTCGTCATTAATCCCGAATACTCTTGCATATTCACGCGGCGAAGGGAATAAGCCCGCCTGTTGTCTTTCAAGCTGAATCCGCAAAACGTTTACCACGTCAGCATTTTTTATTGCGTCTTCGATATTTTCATGAACTGTTACGCCGTCAAAATTAAAGAATCTCGGCAACAAAGTTTTTGGTCCCGCCAAATGAACTTCCGCGCCCATTTTTGTTAAGCCGAAAATATCTGAACGTGCAACGCGGCTGTGTAAAATATCGCCGACAATCGCAACTTTTAAACCGGCAAGCCGCCCTTTGTGTCTTTCAATCGTGAATAAATCCAGCAAGGCTTGTGAAGGGTGCGCGTGAGCTCCATCACCGGCGTTAATAATTACCGGCTTGACAATCTGCGCGGCGTATTCGGCGGCTCCTTCGGATTTATGACGAATTACAACAGCGTCAACGCCCATTGCCTCAATCGTCAAAAGTGTATCGCGCAGACTTTCGCCTTTCGTGATACTGCTTGTACCGGCGTTAATTGAAACAACGTCCGCGCCCAAATATTTTCCCGCAAGTTCAAATGAAGTGCGCGTTCTTGTTGACGCCTCAAGAAACAAATTGATAATCGCCTTGCCGCGCAAATTTGGAAGTTTTTTAATATCGCTGCGAATAATTTTTTTCATTTCTTTTGCGGTTTTCAGTACCAGCCGAATTTCATCGGGCGAAAAATTTTCAAGCCCCAAAATATTTTTTCCGAACAATTTAAAATCTCCTTTCAGTAGATTTTAGGGAATAGTGGGTAGTGGGTAGTGAAAACTTTTTTCTACTCCCTACTCCCTATTCCCTACTCCCTAAATTTAGTCAAAAATAAAGAGGGAAGGTAAGCCCAGCCCTCTAAGTTTCAAAATATTCATGGTAAAGTTTTCATTTCGTCTATTGGCCAAAAAATACAAACAGCCTTACCTTTTACCAAATCCAAAGGTACAAATCCAACGTCAGGGAAGCGGCTGTCTTCAGAATTGTTTCTGTTATCGCCCATTACAAAAATTGTGCCTTCGGGAATTGTAACCTTGGGGTATTCAGTGCGCGTTTTTTCCAAAATATAATCTTCGCGCAGGAGTTGGTCATTGACGTAAACGTGACCGTCTTTAATTTCGATAGTGTCGCCGACGGTTGCGATAACGCGCTTGATAAAATCACGGCTAGGGTCGCGCGGGTAGCGGAAAATTATTACTTCGCCTTTTTGCGGGTCGCGTACGTGATAGATAAATTTGTTGACAACAAGTCTTTCTTCGTGCTGAAGTGTCGGGCGCATTGATGGACCGTCAACAACGTAAAGTTCAACTATAAAAGTACGAATGAAAACCGCAACTGCAACAGCCGCGGCGATTGAAACTACCCATTCTTTAATTTCTGCCATTGTTGATTTTTTTTCCTCGCTTATTGAATTCACTAAAAAAGACGCGTTGAATTTTTAAAATCCAACTGCGCCAATCACTTCCTTTCAGAGAAAAAATTTTACTAACCCCTATTCTGCGGATCTTGAGGATAATTCGGCGGCGGCGATTGATAATTTGGTTGCTGATAATTGGGCTGTGGTTGCTGATAATTTTGTTGAGGCGGCGGGTAATTTTGTTGCGGTTGCTGATAATTTTGCTGTTGAGGCGGTGGCTGTTGATTTTGTGAATATTGATAAGTTTGGTGATTCATCGCCATTTTTGCTTGTTGAAGAACTTGACGCGCTTGGTCTATTTCGGTTACTGCATTTTGAACGCCGTTACAAGTATTCGTAACGTGAGCAATTAATTGGTCAAAAACTTGATTAACGTACACATCGGCTTCATCTTGAAGTTTACGCGCCTGCATACGGGCGTTATCCAAAATTTCGCTGCTTTGGCGGTGGGCTTCGGTAGTTATGGCTTGTGCGTTTTTCCTTGCCTTTGTAACAATATCGTTTTCGTCAACCAATCTTTCAGCTTGTTTTTGGGCGTCCTTAATAATTTTATCTGCCTGTTGCTGCGCGGCTTGAATCATATTTTCACGATCATGAATAATTTGCTCTGCGCGATCCAATTCCAGCGGTAAAGCTTTTCGCAATTCCTCAATCAAATCAACCAATTTATCTTCATCGATTAACACATTGCCTGTTAGCGGTAAATGTGTTGCTTTTGAAACCAGGTCTTCAACTTTATTCAAAGTATCTCGTACAGCCATAACAGCAACTCCTGCATTTGTGAATTTTTAGGGTTCATTTCAAAAAAATCACTCCGAATTTTGTTGTTTGGCTCGCAATGCAATTTCTACGCATTCCGGTACGAGTTTATGAATATTTCCGTGAAAATGTGCAAGTTCTCTGACGCCGGAGGAACTTATAAACAAAAATTCCGGCGAAGTCAACAGAAAAACCGTATTTACATTTGGTACAAGATGATTCAACATTTGCGCCTGCGTGTATTCGTATTCAAAATCGCCCGACGAGCGCAAGCCGCGAAAGACAATATCAATATCGTTTTGCTTTACGTAATCTGAAACGAGCCCTTCATAAGAATCAACCGTTAAATTGTCAATATGCAAAGTTGATTCGCGCAGGAGGTCAACGCGCTCTTCAAGCGTAAAAAGCGGCGTTTTATGTTTATTTATGAAGACACAAACAACCAGTTCATCCACGAGTTTTGCCGCGCGCTCAAAAATATCGACATGCCCATTTGTTACGGGGTCGAAACTGCCCGTGCAAAGTGCCTTTTTCATAGTTCGCCCTCTTTCGTTTTCATAGTTTTTATTTTTAGCTCAAAAATTTTTTATTTTTTATATGTACTTTCTTTTTCCAAAGCAAAAAAGAAAGTACCAAAGAAAAGTGCTTTTTCGCCCGCCGTACTGCCATCACGGCAGTAACCGGCGGCGGCGTCCATCCGTGGACGCCGTGCTTCCTTTTTAACTAAAATTTTTTTTGTAAATGTTTATAGCTGTGGTGCGCCCGTAATTTATTTTTCTGACGCAGTTTAAAGCGTTTGAGTCGGGAAAATCCTCTGCGCCGTACTCAACAATCATCAAGCCGTTATCAGTCAATAAATTTA
>JAFSZS010000161.1 GCA_017455645.1 Selenomonadaceae bacterium
GCCGTATTGTCCGTGTCCGCCGGATTGTTTTTTGTGTTTGCCTTGAACTTCAACAGTTTTTCTGATAGTTTCGCGGTAGTCAACGCGCGGCTCGCCAAGTACCATTTGAACGCCAAATTTACGCTGAATTTTATCCCCCAAAATATCTAAGTGAACTTCTCCAACGCCGCTAAGAATTGTTTGACGGGTTGCCGGGTCTTTTACAAGTTTAATGGTTTGATCTTCGTCCATTTGGCGGGTAATTGCGCCGATAACTTTATCTTCTTCGCCTTTTTTGACAGAGCTAACCGCCATTGCAAGCATAGGCTCGGGATAATTGACGCGCTCATATTTAATCGCCGCGCCCTTTTCGCAAAGTGTATCGCAAGTTTTGGCGTTTGAAAGTTTAGCGGTAATGACAATATCGCCGGCGTGCGCAACGTCAAGGTTAATTTGAGTTTTGCCCTGCATTGTGAAAAGTCCGTTGATTCTTTCCGTACCTTCGGAATTTTCGCCGATAAGCTGATAGTTGCCGTCAGCCTTCATATCGCCGCTGAAAACTCTGATATAAGACATACGCCCGACGAACGGGTCAACCATAGTTTTCCAAATTTGCCCGCTGAATGCATCAGAAATTTTTCTTTCGATTAAATCGCCACTGTTGGGATTTACTCCGGTTTTATTTCTGAAATTCGGTGCGGGCAGATATTCAACAACTTTATCCAAAAGTTTATCGACGCCGATATTTTGAAGTGCGGAGCCTACAAAAACCGGAAAAACTTTTGCCTGTTTGACGCCTTCAGCAAGTGCGACGGCAATTTGTTTTTCGTCAAGGTTATCAGTTTCGCCTTCCAAATATTTTTCCATGAGTTCGTCATTAAATTCTGCGATAATGTCAAGCATTTCAAGGCGTTCAGTTTCTACTTCGTCAGCCAAATCTGCGGGAACATCGCCGCTGTTGATTAAATCTACAACGGCTTTAAAGGAAGTTTCTTTGCCGACAGGAATTTGAACAGGTACGCAAGCGTTGCCGAATTTTGCGCGTATATCGTCAAGGGTTTTTCTGAAGTCTGCGTGTTCACGATCCATTTTGTTAATAAAAAGTGCACGCGGCAAATTTAAACTTTCGGCAAGTGTCCACGCTTTTTCGGTTTCAACTTCGACGCCGGCATTTGCGGCAACGATAATCAGCGCACAATCAGCCGCCGCCATTGCGCCCATAACTTCGCCGACAAAATCAGGATAACCGGGCGTATCGATAAAATTAATTTTGTTGTTTTTCCATTCGGTAACGGCTAAAGAATCGCCGATTGTCATTTTGCGTTTGGTTTCTTCAGCTTCATAATCCAAAACGCTTGTACCGTTGTCAACTTTGCCGATACGTTTAACCGCGCCGCTATTGAAAAGGCAGGCATCAAGCAGGGAAGTTTTTCCAGTCTTGCCGTGTCCTGCAACTGCTACATTTCTAATAAATTCGCTGGTATAGTCTTTCATTAAAATAAAACCTCCAATATTTTTTCTGCTGATATATTTCTAGCAAAGTTGCTTTTATCCTGCCAATTTTCCAAACTAAAAAACCTTGAGAAACTTTTTCAGCCCTCAAGGTTTAAGTTAAAAATTTTAAAATTATCTTGCGTAAAATTTTTTAGTTTCCTTGACGCGGGATTTTTTATTTTTTGTAATGATTGTCAAAGTTCCATTAAAATTAAAATCTTTCTTGACAATTTCGTAATGACGCTGAATTTGTTTAGCAAGGTAGTCATTTACGGCGCGCCCCATATTTTTTGCCTTGCCGTACCACGGAGCAACTTCAACTTCCTTGTAAGGCTTTTTCGGTGCAGGATTAAAATTTTGAGGGCGGGAATATCTTGACTCATCGCACCAATTTTTGAAAAAGCTCCAAGTTTCAACGTCAATTTCGTTTGACAATAACATATTGTCTGCGCTTTTTTCAAGTAAATTTTCAAAAAGCATTTTTACACCTCCAAAAAAATTATCTTGCGTAAAATTTTTTAGTTTCTTTGACGCGGGATTTTTTATTTTTTGTAATGATTGTCAAAGTTCCATTAAAATTAAAATCTTTCTTGACAATTTCGTAATGACGCTGAATTTGTTTAGCAAGGTAGTCATTTACGGCGCGCCCCATATTTTTTGCCTTGCCTTACCACGGAGCAACTTCAATTTCTCTGTAAGGTTTTTGCGGCTTGTGATATTTCGGTTGCGGCAGAGGAACTGCGCCGAATGGAAAGACAATATCAGAGTAAGTTTCTTCGATATAATCGCCGTTGCCGAAAGTCATCATCAGTTTGCTTTCAAACATTTTTATCGCCTCCTAATGCAGTTTATTATACCCCCCCTTTTTGCCATGTCAATAAAAAAATCCCCGCCTGTGCAAGTTGGGGATTGATTTTTTTGTACAAAAATTTTTAATTGAAAGGAACATTTTTAACCAAAAGTCGAGCCTTGGCGCGAGCAAGTGCAGCATTTGCGCGGCTGATATCAATCAGTGAATCTTTGGTTGCGCGTTTGTATTCTGCAATTCTTTCTTCGGCGCGTTTAAGTGCCGCCTTTGCCCTTTCAACGTCGATATTTTCCGGCAATTCTGCACTGTCAGCCAAAATTGTAATTTGCTCGGGCGTAACTTCCATAAAGCCGCCGCCAATCGCTACAAAACTTTCGCCGCCGTCAGATTTAATTTTCATTGCGTGCGGTAAAAGTTCAGTCAACAAATTTGCGTGCCGCGGCAAAATTCCCAATTCGCCGGCAGTCGAGCGCACGATTAACATATTGATATCCTTTGATAAAACGTCGCCTTTGTCGGGAGTAACCAACTCAAGCCGAATAGTCGCCATAATTTACGCCGTTACCAAAAATTTTGCCAAAAATCGCTGAAATCGCCTGTAAGCCGCCTGTGAAAAGTTTTTTGATATATTTGTACCCTCAAGCTTAGAAAATGAATCCTGGTGGCTCTCAAGGGTATTTACGGGCATAATTTTAGCAGTCAACTAAATTTTCAGTAACGGTTTTCACCTCCTTTTACAAAAATTAAAATTCTAAAAGAAAGTTTCGGCAACTATTAAGCTTCCTTGAGTTTAGCCGCCTTTTGGACAGCCTCTTCAATTCCGCCGACCATGTAAAACGCGCCTTCCGGTAAATCGTCATATTTGCCTGAAAGAATTTCTTTGAAGCCGCGGATTGTGTCTTTCAATGCAACATATTTACCCGGCGAGCCCGTGAATGCTTCAGCAACTGCGAACGGTTGAGACAAGAAACGCTGAATTTTGCGGGCGCGTGAAACTGTGCGCTTGTCATCTTCTGAAAGTTCTTCCATACCGAGAATAGCAATAATATCTTGCAATTCTTTATATTTCTGCAAAACTGCCTGAACGCCGCGCGCAACTTCGTAATGATCCTGCCCGATAATGTGCGGGTCCAAAATTCTTGAGGTTGAGTCGAGCGGGTCAACGGCGGGGTAAATTCCCAATTCAGCAATTTGACGGCTTAAAACTGTTGTAGCGTCCAAGTGTGTAAAAGTTGCAGCAGGCGCGGGGTCTGTCAAGTCGTCAGCAGGAACATAAACAGCTTGTACTGAAGTGATGGAGCCGTGTTTGGTTGACGTGATTCTTTCTTGAAGTGCGCCAACGTCCGTTGTAAGTGTAGGCTGATAACCGACGGCGGAAGGCATACGCCCTAAAAGTGCGGAAACTTCGGAGCCTGCTTGAATAAATCTGAAAATGTTATCAATAAATAACAGAACGTCTTTACCCTGTTCGTCGCGGAAATATTCCGCCATAGTCAAGCCCGTTAATCCGACGCGCATACGAGCACCAGGCGGTTCGTTCATTTGCCCGTAAACAAGCGCGGTTTTGTCGATAACGCCGGATTCTGTCATTTCCGTCCAGAGGTCGTTGCCTTCGCGGGTGCGTTCACCGACGCCAGAAAAGACCGAGTAACCGCCGTGCTCCGTTGCAATGTTATGAATCAGCTCCATAATCAAAACGGTTTTTCCGACACCCGCGCCGCCGAATAAGCCGATTTTACCGCCGCGAGAATACGGCGCAATCAAGTCAACAACTTTAATTCCCGTCTCCAAAATTTGCGTCGAAGTTTCTTGCTCTTCAAAAGTCGGGGCTTTGCGGTGAATCGGAAGCCAATGTTTATTGCCGACGGGTTTAGGATTATTGTCGACGGTTTGCCCTAAGACGTTGAAGACGCGCCCTAAACACTCTTCGCCGACGGGAACGGTAATTGGTGCGCCGGTATCCTCCGCCTCCATGCCGCGAACAAGTCCGTCCGTTGAACTCATCGCAATACAGCGCGTGACGCCGTCGCCTAAATGTTGCATGACTTCAGC
>JAFSZS010000162.1 GCA_017455645.1 Selenomonadaceae bacterium
GCGACTTCCATTCAGCTATGTAATTGTAATCACAATATTTCAATGTTGATAAACTCAATCCAGCCTTGCTCCTACCGGCAATTTTTCTAAAATTTTCTGCGCTCTACTTATATTCACCAAAATATCTATATTTGTTAAACCCTTTTCCAATATTATCGTTCCTGTTCCGGTTTCGCCTTTCTTTTCAAAACTTCGCGTTTCGTTGCCTTTTTTCTTCGTTGCTCTGAAAAGGAAATAAAAAAATAGGGGAGAGCGTAAACGGCTTCTTTTTTTTGTTACAATATTACATATATTTACGAAATTTTTTTCGTTCAAAAAAGTGACCAAAATGACGTTACAACGCGAAACGTTCAAAATCAATGATGATAGAATAAAATTTTAGAGATAATGACGCGATATTCAGCCTTTCTGTTTCTGCCTTCGTCAGCTAATCCACATTGTGAGAAAATGGAATCGAATAAAATGATGGTGCGACTTGTTCGGTAGTGAAAAAGCTACTGCGCGTAAATCGAACTAGAAACGCCCTCTTTGATACTCCGAAGTCTATAAATTAGCCAAGGTTAGAATGTTGCAAGCGCAACTGACGAATCAGCGAATGTACGGGTCTAGACGCCTAGAATGCAGAAATGTATTCACCGCTAATAGCGGCGCAAGTGAGGTTGAGTAAGAATGCATTGTATGAAAAACCTTATAATGTTACAGGCATTATCAAGTTTGCAGGCTCAAAGTTGAAACCTAAGGCTAAATGTACAGATAGGGTAATTGGAACAAGGAAAGGCGCGGAGTTGGAAACAATTTGCAGACGAAGAAAATAAGCTGCTTAATCTGCGCCGAAAAGTAGAGCTCGAACCGTTGAAGATACTGTAATGGTATTGGAGGAATGGGCTCAAGTCTTTGACAACTAAATAAATCAATCAATCGAATAAGGATTCGAGCAAGACAAAAAAAAGGACGCCCCGAAAGGAGGCGAAACCTTATGACTGAAAACAACATCTACAGCGAAATTAGCTGGAAATGAAATTTTAAGTTAGATTGATTAGATAGAAAATTAGTTGTTAAAGATGGAACGCCGTATGAAGGGAAACTTTCACGTACGGTGCGGAGTGGGGGAAAAGGCGGCGATAACCTCAAAGCCTTACCTATCACTATAAACGCCTACAGAGTGGGCGGTTGAAAGACTGTACCTTATTATCAACAATCGCTACACCGCGGGCAAAATGCTTGTCGTTACTTCAAACTACACGCCTGACGAAGCAGAAAAGCGTTTGAACAGCCCCAAAGGCAAAAGTAACAGGAACGCCGCCGAAGGTGTAACCGGTAGTCGGATTATTTCAAGGATAAAGGGAATGTGCCGCCTTGCATATTTGGGCGGCAATGACAGGAGGCGTCGTTAATGATTTTGGAGCGTGAATTCTGGATTACTCCGCGCCCCGAGGAGCAACGCAAAATAGCCCTTGAATACTTGAAAAAGCTTAAAGCGGACGACGAACACTCCCTGCAGTTTACCAATGATAATTTTTCTGAAACTTTATCTAAATTCGCTTGCGCATTACAAGCCGAACTTTCGGCACTTGACGCAGTTATTAAAATCCTTGAGACCAGAAAGGAAGAGTTTTAATGCAAATCAGCCATTCGGCACTTTTTAACGCCTTAGCGGCAAATTACAACTTCGGCGCAATTTGGGCGATTGAAGACGCTTGCAAACGCGACCTTGAGGAAGCCGAAAAAGAATTTATTGAGGCAAGGACGCGCTACGCATATTCAAAAAACAAAAAAGCGCGTGCGCAAGCTTACGTTGACACTTACTACGCCAGAATCCGCTATAAGGAAAAGCTCGCCGCGTACAATAAATATTTTGGGATTTTTTAAGGAGGTTCAACAATGGTAAAAATGATTTTGGCAGTGCCGCACAACTTCAACGCTGAATATTTCTGCCACTTGGCAACTACTATGCTCAACGTTGACAGGCAACATTGCGACAAAACCGACTATGACTTGGGCGATTTCGTAACTGCACGCCTTTCTCAAACTCCGTACTTCGACGAATACGAAATTGGCGCAGAGCTGATTGACTTTGAGACAATCGACGTCATCAGCAAGTTGCAGGAACTTTGCCCGCTCGTCAACATTCACTTTGAAAACGACGGTTCCAAAGACGCCCCCGCCGATGTTTACGGCGAAGATTATTTTGATGAAGCTTACTACTACTTGTTCAAATATGCAGGTACACACACTGCCTAAACAGCAGAAAACGTCGGATTAGCTACCCGACGTTTCCAAAAAACTTTACCGGTAAAGTATATATTAATTTCTGAAAAAAATCAAGGAGAGAATCACAATGACACTTAAAGAAAAACTTTTGGCAGTAATGCAGGAATGCGCGCACATCGGCAAAGACGCCGTCAATGACGAAGTTGGTTATCCGTACGTCAGCGCGGCTAAGATTAACGACGCTATCAACAGCGCACTTACCAAAAACCGTATCGTTACAACTGCCGAAACTGAAATTAAAGAATTCCTTGTCAACGGCGATTTTGCTTGGGCGACTGTCGAAGCCACAATCACTTTGCACGACGTTGACAGCGAAGAAACTTTGGCAATCCGCGGCGCAGGTGAAGGTATCGACAAGGGCGATAAGGCTATTGCCAAAGCCCAAACAATGGCGATTAAGTACGCGTGGAAAAACACCCTGCACATTGCCGACAGTTCAGATGCCCCTGACGCCGTTGCTGATAAAGTCCAGTACAAAGGCAAGAAACCTGCTTTAAAAAATTTCGTAGCACCATTCTAAGGAGGAATAGAAAATGGGGAAACTTTCAAATATTGCGCGTAACGTGTTAGGCGCAGGCGGAGAATACATTTCACTTGACAGCATTATAGCGACCTATCCTGAAGGCGTCACAATTAACGGCGCATTCGTACGCAAAACTCAAAACGGCGATAAACCCTGTTTCACTTTCGCTGAAGACGCCAACAAATATTTCTACGCAGTTTCAGGCGATATTGCGGCGTTGTACGAGCGTTGGCTTGGCGGTTGCGATAACAGCATTGACGAACTTAACGACTGCCTCCGCTACGAAAACATCAAGATTAAAATTCAGAAAAAGCGCACAAAGGCTGGCAAAACCTACACAAAGGCTTGGATTGTAGACACGATTGAAAAGCCGCGCGATGAAGAAGTTCCGGAATTTGTCGACGAAGAAACAGGCGAAATTGCACCTTTCTAATCTGATTTAACCTTACCAACAACGGGCGCGGCGTACTTGAGAATCCACGCTGCGCCTTTTTTTGAGAAAGGAGAATCGCAATGAAAATTGACACTTTGATAATCGAAAATTTCAAATCGATTAAGGCGTTGCAGGTTGACTTTGGCGGCGGCAATGCAGTCATCAGCGGGCAAAACGGCACGGGCAAAACTTCAGTGCTTGACGCGGTCTGTTGGTTGCTTTCCAACAAAATGAGCGACGGCAAAACAGGCGAATCTGCAAATCTGCACGATACAGACAAAGTTACAGTTGTTGAAATTAAATTCACCGACGGGCTTACACTGCGCAGGGAATGTAACGGCAAAAGCATTTTCTTTATAAACAACGTACCTTGCAACCTTACCAACTACAACTACCAAACGGCGGCTGTTTTCAAGGCGGCAGTTCCGGTACTGCTGACGCCCTTTAACTTTTGCAGGCTTCACTACACCGAGCGCAGGGGGATTCTTTTAAAACTGTTCGCCCCAAAAAATAAAGTTGACACGGCGGAATTTGCGGGCATTGCCGATTTACTTCAAACTATGACGCCGGAACAAATTATCAAGCAAGCCAACTACGAACTTAAGCAAATTGAAAAAGAAAGGTCAACCATTCCTGCGCGAATTGACGAACTGTCGCAAAGTTTTAACCAGTATGACGTTGCCGCTATTCAAAATGAAATTGAATCCTTGCAAACTCAAATTTCGGCTAATGCTGAAGTCATCAAAAAGTTACAGCTCCGCCCGCAAAATAGCAACGTACAAGCGGCACTGAAACTTGAACAGGACGCGCTCCAACTTGAAAGTCGTATTGCAGATTTACGCGTACAATTCCGCACAAATGAAATTGAATTGGCACGACTGCGCAAGCTTTACGGCGATACTCAAGCCGCAACAACGGGCGTCTGCCCTACCTGCGGGAATAAAGTCCCTGCCGCTAATCTTGAACAACTTAAAGCCAAACTTGCTGAAATTGTTGCACAAGGTAAAAATCTTGCCGAACAGCAGGAACTTTTGAAAAGCGGCGCGGCTGTCTCAAAAACTAAAATTGCCGAACTTAGACAGCAAGCCGCCGAACTTAACATTCAGCCTGAAGAAAATCCCAGTATTGCTGACGAATTGCAAGCCGCGTTTGACACACGCGCCTTATTGCAGGAAAAACTTTCTGCCGCAAAATTTGAACTTGCCGAAGCGCAACGTACCGCCGAAACTCAAAAACGTATCGAACAGCTTAAGGCGCGGGAACTTGAATTGGGAGCTGAAAAATCACAGTGCGATAAAAAAATTTACCTTGCAAGTGAATACATCCGTCAACAAATGGCAACTTTGGAAGAGTCGGTTAATCAGCACTTTCAATTTGTACAGTTCAAAATGTTTCAGCCTTTCAAGGTTGCTGAAGGTATCAAGGAATGTTGCGAGCCTTTTATGGGCGGCGTGCCCTACTTTGCACTTAGCAAAGGCGAACAACTCAAGGCGTCGCTCGATATTTTAAACGCACTTCAAACGGCTTACGGCGTAGAATTGCCGGTCTTCATTGACGACGCGGAATCTTACACTTCCAACAGTTTTGTAGACTTGCCGAATCAGACTGTTTTGCTAAAGGCGGTTGAAGGCGTGCGGCAGTTGCAGATTGACATTGACAAAAATTTTGACGAGGTGAAAACGGCTTGATTGACCTTAACATTATAGCAAGCGGCAGTAAAGGAAACTGTACAGCGGCAACTTCAGGAACGGTAACAATTTTACTCGACGCCGGAATTGCCTTTGACAGAATCCAACGCGCCCTTGACTTTAAAAATCCTACCGCCTGTTTCATCACTCACGAACACGGCGACCACGCAAATAAAGCAACAATCGCCGAACTTTTGAAACGCGGCACTGATATTTATATGACGGCGGGAACTGCCAACGCGCTGAAGCTTGAAACTTCGCACAGGTTGCATTTGATTGAATCTAAAAAATTGTATGAACTTGACGATTCAATTCCAATTCGCTTTTATGCAACTCCAACAGTGCACGACGCCGCCGAGCCTGTAAGTTTTCATTTCAACTGGAACTTTGAAACGTTGGTTTACATCGTTGACACGGGCTATTTGCCGCCTTTTGACACTGTAAGAAATTATCTGCTGATAGAGGCTAACCACAGCACGGCAGATTTACTCAACGCCAATATTGACGACAGCCAAAAACAGCGCATTTTACAAAATCATCTGTCGATTGAAAAAGTTGTAAAGTACATTGAGGATAACAATCAGGGCAATTTGGCTGAAGTGCATTTGATTCATATCAGCAAGCGGCACGGCGACGGCGAGCAATTCCGGCAAGCGGTACAAGCTGTAGTCGGCGATAAAATAAAAGTTTTGGCACATTAGGAGGCGCACGATGAAAAAAGCTAAACTTGACCCTGCCCAACAAACATTTCAGAAACAGTCCAAAGTGCTGAAACAGTTTGCAAAAAGCGCGTCGGGAATTGACAGCTTTGCAATAGGAATCGTTACCGACGCGGCAACCGGCGC
>JAFSZS010000163.1 GCA_017455645.1 Selenomonadaceae bacterium
AGCGCGCAGGATTTTTTCACGTTGCACTTGTTGAATACGAAAAAGATTATTGCGCGGTATTGAAAAAAAATCGCCCAAATTGGAATGTAATTTGTGAAGACGTGCATAATTTTGACGGGAAAATTTATAAAGGCGCGGATTTATTGGCGGGCGGTGTACCGTGTCCGCCATTTTCTGTAGCGTCGAAACAGTTGGGCGCAAATGATGAACGTGATTTATTTCCTGAAGCATTGCGCCTAATTTCTGAAATAAATCCTCGTGCGGTTATGCTTGAAAATGTACGCGGCTTTCTGGACAAAAAATTTGACGAATACCGAAATTTTATTTTGCAGTCGATAGAAAAACTCGGTTATAAAGTACAAATTAAATTGTTAAATGCGTCAGATTTCGGCGTTTCGCAACTTCGCCCGCGTGTTGTAATTGTTGGAATAAAAAATGATGAACGCGGAATTTTTAAATATCCTGAACCTGACAAAAACGCGCCATTAACTGTTGGCAAATTGCTAAAACCTTTGATGATTGCCAAAAATTGGAAAGGCGCGGAAGAATGGGCGGTAAAGGCAAATAAAATCGCTCCTACGATAGTTGGCGGCAGTAAAAAGCACGGCGGCGCAGATTTGGGACCTGTACGCGCAAAAAAGGCGTGGGCTGAAATTGGAGTTGACGGCAACGGCGTTGCAAATGATGTTCCTGACGAAAATTTTTTAGGTTTACCGCGTCTTACAAAAGAAATGCTTGCACTGATTCAAGGTTTTCCGCCGGAATGGAATTTTGGCAATAAAAAAACTGCGGCTTGCAGAATGATTGGCAATGCTTTTCCGCCGCCTGTTGCCGAAAAAGTCGGTTTAGAAATTCGGAGATGTCTCGAAAATGGAAAAATCAATAATCCTTGACGAAAGAAAAAATTACCACAAATCGATAGTTGAAAACCAAATTTTAAATTTGTCTCCAAACGGAATTGCATCAAACGCAGATTCAAGCAACGCGCCTTCAGTAGTCATTGCAAAAATCGTAGCCGAAAAATTAAATGCTAAAGTCGGCGCAAAATTAAAAGGGCAAACTTCAGGAAATTTATTTGAAAAAGTTACAATGAATTTTTTAGAAAAAACTTTTCCGCGTTTGCAACACCTTCGCCCAGGTAATTGGGAAATTTTAAATTTGGGCAACCAAAGTAATATCAAAACTTCAGATTTTGCACAGTACGAGCATTTAGCCTATTTGTCAGAAATAATTTCTCAAAACAAACTCCTTGCAACGACGCTTGGCAACGATTACATAGTTGCGCCGGATATTGTTATTTACAGAAAACTTTATGACGATGCTGAAATAAATTTTGAGTCTAATTTTGTGAGTGATGAAATTTGCCAAATGGCAGATTTACGAAAGAAAAACGGCGGCAAGCCAATTTTGCATGCCTCAATTTCTGCCAAATGGACTATGAGAAGTGACCGCGCTCAAAATAGCCGTACCGAAGCATTGAATTTAATCAGAAATCGAAAAGGACGCTTGCCGCATATTGTTGTAGTTACAGGCGAGCCTTTGCCGTCAAGATTGGCGTCTTTGGCACTTGGTACGGGCGATATTGACTGCGTTTATCATTTTGCACTTTATGAATTGATTGACGCGGTAAATGATTATTCAAAGCACGGGCGCGAAGATATTTTTGAAATGCTGAATAATTTAATTGACGGCAAGCGGCTGAAAGATATATCTGATTTGTCGTTAGATTTGTGTTCTTAAAATTTTGGGAAGTGAAAATTTTGTTGTTAAGCGTTTCAGATTTAGAAATTTCCTACGCCAAAAGTAAAATTCCAACAGTGCAGGGCGTAAACTTTCAACTTGACGAAGGCGAAATTTTAACAATCGTCGGCGAAAGTGGCAGCGGCAAAACTACCGTAATTCGTGCAATTTTAAACGTTTTGCCCGGCGGCGGAAAAGTTACCAAGGGCGAAATGATTTTTGAAGGTAAAAACCTGCGCGACCTCGATAACGACGGCTGGCGAAAATTGCGCGGCAAAAATATTTCGATGATTTTTCAAGACAGCGGCAATATGATGAATCCGGTACATACAATCGGCAAGCAGTTTGTTGAATATATTCAAGTGCACAGCGATTTAGATAAAAAAGCCGCGTATGATATGGCGGTTGAAAAATTGGTACTGATGAATTTACCCAATCCCGAAAATATTTTAAATTCCTACACCTTTGAACTTTCGGGCGGAATGCGTCAACGCGTCGGTATTGCAATGGCTATAACTTTTCAACCTAAATTACTTTTGGCAGATGAACCAACAAGCGCGCTGGACGTTACAACACAGGCGCAAATTGTAGGCGAATTAATGTTTATCACGCGCGGCACGGGCGCGGCAATGATTATGGTTACTCACAATTTGGGCGTTGCAAGTTACCTTTCTGATAATTTAATGGTTATGTCGCAAGGGCGCGTTGTAGAATACGGCAAAACTGCTGACGTTTTAAACAATCCTCAAGCCAAATACACAAAAACTTTGCTTGCCGCAGTTCCTGAAATTGGGGGGCGTCGTTATGTCTGAAATAATTTTGCGCGTTGAAAATGTTACAAAAAAATTCCCTGTTGCAAATAAAAAATTTTTAACGGCTTGTGACGATATTTCTTTTAACGTAAGGCGCGGCGAAACTGTGGCGATTGTCGGAGAAAGTGGTTGCGGCAAGACAACTTTGCTTAAGGCGATTATGAATATGCAAAAACCTACAAGCGGCAAAATTTTTTTTCACGGCGTCGATATTACGCAACTTACCGGCGAAGACAAACGCCAAAATTACAGAAATATTCAAATGGTTTTTCAAGACCCTACCGCCGCCTTTAATCCCAAAATGCGTATCAAAGATATTATCTGCGAGCCGCTTTTAAATTTCGATTTAATTAAAAAATCTGAAGTCGAAAATAAAGCCCGTGCACTCCTCGCGCAGGTTGATTTACCGCCTGACTTTGTAAATCGTTATCCTCACAATATGAGCGGCGGGCAGCGTCAAAGAGTTGCAATAGCGCGGGCGTTGGCACTTGAGCCTGAAATTATCGCCTGCGATGAAGCAACCAGCGCGCTTGATGTTTCTGTACAGGATACAATCATAAAACTTTTGGTAAAATTGCAAAAAGAAAAGGGCGTAACGTACATTTTTATTTGTCACGATATGGCGTTGGTAAATTTATTTGCGCACAGAATTTGCGTAATGTATTTGGGGAATATGATGGAACAAATTGACGGCGATAAATTGGACGGCGCGCGCCACCCCTACACCCGCGCACTTTTGAAGGCGGTTTTTTCGACAGAGCAGGAAAAAAATCAGTACATAGAAATTTTGCCGGGCGATATCCCCAGCCCGCTTGACATTCCCGCCGGTTGTCCTTTTCAAAATCGTTGCTTGCACTGTCAAGAAATTTGCAAACAAAAAAAGCCCGCTTTTCACGAGCTGGAACAAAATCATTTTATCGCTTGTCATTTTCCGCTTGAGAATTAATTTGCGCGTAGAATCGATTTTAAAGGGGGTTTCAAAAATTTTGATATAAAGTATCACAAGAGTTGCCGGAGGGGCATTGTCGGGCTTGTCAGAGCGTCTGAAGGGCTAAATTTTTATCGATAACTAAAATTTAAAGTGCGTTGTAAACATTGTCGCTAACCACGCTGTAACCGTCAGCATTTCTCATATTGCCAAAAAATTTCATACCGTACGCGGCGAAAAATGCAACTTCGGCGGCGTTTGGAACTAACGGGTTGCCTTCGGCGTGGCTGTAGCTGTGATTTATATCCCAATTTTTCCAGATACCTTTTTCATTTTTGGTAAAAATAGTTTTCGTATCCCAATTATATTTCAAATGGAGCGCGTAAGAATCGCTGTAGTTGTAAGGACTGCCAATATAATTTCCATTGTCACGGAAATAATCATTTGAAAAAATTACAGAAACAATATCAATATCAATTTGGTAAAAAGGCGGTCTGTACACGCGCACGGCTACAGATTTTTTATCTGCGTAACGCCCTACGCCCATTCCGCCGTCAACCAAAATCAAATTGCCGTCGTCCAAAGTTTCAGGGTACATATCAGCGGCAAACGCGGCTGAACTTGAAAATACAAAAACTATCACGGCTGTTAGAAATTTTAAAATCGTTTTCAAGTATTACACCTCGATAGATTGTCTCAACTTCAAAAAATATGATTCAGCAAGCAGACGCAAATTTGCATTGGAATTAATTTTGCGCTGAATTTTTTTACTTTCTTCAAACATTGCGTACAAATTTTTTTCCGAAATTTTAATTTTGATAAGGCGGCTTTTTAAGTCGGGGTTATACAATTCGGCTTGTTCCAACAAAAAAACGTCGCCCATTTTTTACACCTCGACAGATTGTCTCAACTTCAAAAAATATGATTCGGCAAGCAGGCGCAAATTTGCATTGGAATTAATTTTGCGCTGAATTTTTTTACCTTCTTCAAAAAGTGCGTACAAATTTTTTTCCGAAATTTTAATTTTGACAAGGCGGCTTTTCAAGTCGGGGTTGTACAATTCGGCTTGTTCCAACAAAAAAACGTCGCGCAGGATTTTTTGAAGATAATTTACAAAATCTGCGAAATCTTCTTTTGAGCCTTCAGAAAAAGTTTTGCCCTTGTTAAAAATATCTTCGATTGAAATTTTTTTAGCCAAAAGATTTTCCAAAAAATTTAGGGCGTCTTCGCGCAGTTCGTAGCCGCCGGATTCTTCCAATTTTAAAGCGCGCCCAAAACTGCCGTCTGAAATTTGAGAAATAATTTGCGCCCTGCTTGAATCAACGCCGCGCAATTTTAGGGCGTTTGCAATTTCGGCGGCAGAAATTTTTTCAAAGTTGACAGTACCGCACCTGGAGCGAACAGTCATTAAAAGTCCTGCGCGATTAGCCGTAACCAAAATAAAAATCGTTTGCCCCGTCGGTTCTTCCAAAGTTTTCAAAAGGCAATTAGCCGCCGCCGTGTTCATAAATTCTGCGCCGTCGATAATGACAACGCGGCAAGCGGAGCGTTCAGGCTGAAGTGCAACCGCGTCTTGCAAAGTGCGAATTTGCCCAATTTTGATATTTGGCGCAGTTTTGGATTGTTCCGGCTCGACAACGTAAAAATCAGGGTGGTTGCCCGCCGCCAAAATTCTGCAACTTAAACATTCGCCGCAAGCTTCGCCGTCTTTTGGCTTTTCACATAATAAAACCGCCGCGCAAGTTTCGGCGATTTTTCTTTTACCTATTCCCTCAACGCCGGAAAAAATTACAGCGTGCGGGAAATTTTTTTGTGCCAACATTTTTTTTAAATTTTCGATACGCGACGCATTACCGAAAATATTTTTCCAACTGAAATTTTCCATTACATGTACAAATCGACAAGCATACCGCGTATAGCGTCATGACTTGCAATAATATCAAGTTTATCAGATTGACCGAGCCGGATTTTTTCCGCCATTTCCTCAAGTTTTCTGTCGATTTTTCGCACTGTTGTATAAACGCGTTGCCGCCCCATTCTGTCCCAGCCGGCTTGCGCGTTCAATTCGTACATATTGCTTACCGCCGCGCCTATGAAATTTTTAATCATCGTGCGGTATTCGCGCAGTTCTTCATAAGTTGGAGTTCGGCTAAGTTTGCCCGCTTGTTCGTCAATTTTTTTCAGCAACGCTTCCATTTCTTCATGTGAAACGCCTTCGCCCTGCTGGTCAAAAAGTTCTTCTGCAAAAGTTGTATCTTTTTCTTGTACTCGTGCGCCGCTCTCGTGAATAATTTCAAATGGTGAAGTCGGCGTTGTCATCGTTCCAATTTTTACCGGCATTTTCATCACTCGCCTTTCAATTTGGAATTATAAAACTACGCGGTAAAATCTGCAAGAAAAAAAAATAGCCGCGTCCAACGGCTGATTAACTTTGAAAATAAGATTTTAAAATTGCGGCGAATTCCTCAAGATATTTTTTGGTGGACTCGACGCGCCAAAAGATAAAATATTTTCTGAAAAACTGCGCGCCGTTAAAAAAAATTGGAACGTACCGAAAAATTTTTGATTCTTGCGGCGTGCTTGTAAATTCAATGGGAAAATAGCCCTTGTTTGACGAAACCAGCAAATGTGCCTCTTCCAAATTTTCGGCAAAAATAAAATCGCTTTTCACGCCAAAATATTCTCTGAAAAATAATTCTTCGTTGTACTTTTGGCTGTCTGACGAAATTATAATTATCGGCATATTTTTTAAATCGTCCGGCGTTACAGTTTCAAGTTGCGATAAAGGATTATTCGGCGGCAACTCTGCATAAAGATAACTTTCAGCCAAAAAATAATTCACGTACTGCGCGGAAGGTTTACGCCGCAAATCATTAATCACTAAATCTGCCTTGCTGTGCCGCAAAAATTCGTACAATTCCTCGTGCGTGCCGCTCAAAAGATTTATAAAAACTTCAGGGTATTGGGAGTTAAAATCTTGAATCGCCGCCTGCAATTCGCCGCCGCGGTAATGTTTCAAGTAGCCTATTGTAATTTCATATTCAACGCCCTTTGCAATTCTTGTAGTTTCGGCGCAAAGTCTTTCAAAATCGTTGACAAGTACCAAACTTTTCCTGTAAAAAAATTCTCCCGCGGGCGTAAGGAAAAATTTTCTGCCCTTCCTGTACAAAAGTTGAACGCCCAAATCTTTTTCCAACGCTTGAATTTGTTGAGAAATTGCAGACTGCGAAATAAAACATTCAGCCGCCGCCTCGGTAAAACTTTGACAGCGCACCACCGCTTGAAAATATTTTATCTGCCTGATCATTTTTTAGTCAATCGAAATTAACTCATATTGCGAATTTCCCATATTTAAATTTCTCATTGAGGTAAGCTGATGCAAGCCGTGCCTGCTTTCTATTCTTTCGCGCAGGTCGCGGCTGTCATTCGCACTGTAAACAAAATCGCAACACGCCTGATCAATCGCCAAAATATCAGTTGAGGCTAACATTCCAATATCTTTCATTGTAGGCTCGGCGGCTGAAGTACCCGCGCAGTCACAATCTACAGACATTCGGCGCATAACATTCAAAAATACAATGTGCTTGCCGAAATGGTCACAGGTTGCCTTGCCGCTGTCAGCCATAAGTTCCATAAATTCATCTTGTACCGGCATATTGTGCGCCCAATCTTCACCGGTAGGCGGCATATTCGTGCCTTTGGTGTAGCCGTGAACTTGACGCTTGCCCATTTGTCCGCTTGCCATACCAATAGCAATATTTTTTAAACTGCCGCCAAATCCGCCCATTGAGTGGCCTTTAAAGTGCGTCAAAACAACGACCGAATCATAATTTTTTAAATTTTTGCCAAGAATTATACTTTGCAAATGTTTACCGCCGACAATTGGAAATTCTGCGCCGCCGTCTTCGTCCATAATGTCAACCGGGCAAAAATTCCAGCCGTTGACGCGCAAAGTTTCTTTGTGTCCTGCAGTTGTATAGCGGTCGCCGAGGTACATTGTATTTGTTTCGATAATGTTTGAATTGGGAATTTGCGCTTGAAATTGGCGTACCATATCCCGCGGCAAAATATTTGGTCCGTTCTTTTCGCCGGTATGCAATTTAATTCCAACTTTGCCGAAAATATTTTCATTAACCATTTTGTAAAGTTTAATCAAATTGGCAGCGTCGATTTTTTTTGTGAAATATACTTTAGCCGCCGCGCCGCTGTAATTTGTGCCGGTAACATTTCTGCAGGCAACAACCGGAGCTTGAGAAATTCTTACCGAATTTGCCGCCTCTGCTTTTTGCTCAAGTGTACCAAGTGCCGCCGTTGCCGCCGCAACTCCCGCCATTTTGAATAAATCCCTGCGCGAAACTTCCATTTTTAAAGCCCCCAATTTTTTTAGATTTAAACTAATTTTAATATAATTGCAAAAATTTTTCTACAGTCTGTCAACAATTTTTAGAAAAATTTATCGCTGTAATTTATTTTGCAAGATTTTTGGATTTTAACCAATTTTCAATAGCGTTTGCAACTTCCAGATTATTTTTGTCAGCCATCAAAAAATGAGTGTTGCCGAAAATTCCAATGTCAGGCAAGTAAACTATTTCAACATCGCCGCCGTACTTTTTCATAACCTGCGCCCAATTTTTGGCAAGATTTAAGCGCGTGCGCCAATTATCAAATCCCCAATTTTCAACGGGTTTATCGCCGGTGGGAATGTTATCACCGAAATAAACCACGATAGGAATTTTGGTAAGCTTTAAAAAATCCTCCATTGAAACGGGCGTACCTTTGGCAGGAAACGGGCTTGTAGTTTCTTCAACGGCGGGCAATTCATTTTCAGGAAAAGGAAAAGTGCCGGGCTCCAGTGCGATAACCGCTTTAACTTTGTCAGATTTAATTGCAGTTGACCAGCCGGGACCGCCGCCCGCAGAATGTGTAATTAAAATCCCGTCGCCGGCTTTTTCCATAACTGCAACCATTGAATCAGTTATAATTTCGTTGGAAGGATAAGCCGCAGTATCGGGCGTCATTTGCATAAAAAATTGTTTCAAAGATTCTTCATCGCTCGGAAAATTCACGCCTTCATAAACTTTTGGATAAATTCCAATTCTGAAATTATAATACCAAAGTTGATCGTCGGGAGTAGCCGGAATATTTCCTGCAACAGTTGCACGCCCTGCGCGACCTCTGCGCGGCTGGTCAACTATAAAAGTTTTAAAGCCTTTGCTCAAAAAAATATTTTGGAAGCCGTCGCGTCCGTCTGGCGTAGTTTCCCAACTTTTACCGCTTTGTCCGTAGCCGTGCAGAAATACCAGCGATAATTTTTTGGCTTTTTTGGGAATTTGATAAAAGCAATAGGCGTGGTCGCCGTGCAAAGTGTTGCCGCTTAAATCCTCGTAATTGTTGAAGCCGTTGTAAGTTCCGGCTGAAGTAATAATTTTGCCGCCCGCCATAAAACTGCCTTGCTCGGTAATTGTAACGGGTTTCATTGCAAAAGTTGTGCAACTTAAAAGACTTGCCGCAGTCAACGCCGCTAAAAATTTTTTCATAGAAATTACCCCTGTTATTTTAATTTTTGAAAAGCTGAATCGTCAACCGGCTCTAGCCATTCAGTCGTTACGCCTTTAACTTGTTGCATCAGTGCGATATGCTGAAAACTTGAATTTGGAGCCGCGCCGTGCCAATGTTTGACGCCCGCGGGAATTGTGGCAGTTTGCCCGGGTAAAAGTTCCTGCGGTTCTTCGCCCCAAATTTGATAATAGCCTCGCCCTGCCGCCGCTACCAAAATTTGGCAAGATTTATGGTGAATGTGCCAAAAAGTATGTGCGCCGTGTGCAAAAGTTACGTTGAAGACGGGCAAATTTTTATCTTTTGAAAGATTAGAAATGTAACTTTGCCCCGTGAAATATTTTGCGTAAGTGTCATTAGTTTCGCCTATTGGTTGAACTGCGCCGCCGATTCTTGCAAGCTCTTTCAAAATTGATTCTGATTCAGCTTGCGAAGGTTGCGCGGCAAAACTTGTACCGGTAAAAAAAATCGACGTGCTTAAAATTGCCACTGTCAAAAATTTAGAAATTTTCATCTGAAAAAATTCCTCCTACAAAAAAATTTCTGCCAACTTGAAAAAATTTTACAACTTACATTTTAAATATTTTTTCAGCCGGATTCTTTCAAAATTGACTCGGTCTGCGAAGGTTGCGCCGAAAAACTTGTACCGTTAAAAAAAATCGACGTGCTTAAAACGCCCGCCGCAATAATTTTAAAAATTTTCATTTAGATTTACCTTTCAAATATTTTTCTTCGCCCAATTTGCAACTTCAGCTTCAGAATTTTTAGCCTCTGCGCCGTGAATTGCCAATCCGTTTACAACTTCAGCCGTCGGTACAATTTTTTTAATGAAACCGATACTGCCGCCTAATCCGCTGCCTTCGTGCGTTGAGAACGGAATAATTTTTTTGCCGCCGAAATTATATTTTTCAAGGAAAGTAGCAACAGCCATTGGAGGCGCGCCCCACCAGCAAGGATAACCCAAAAAAATTTCGTCGTATTCGTCAATGTTCGGCAGATATTTTTTGAGTTCGGGACGCGCTTTTTGTCTAAGTTCGTCCTTTGCAACGTTGGTACATTCGGTGTAATCAACGGGATAATTTTTAACAGTGTCAATCTCGAAAAGTTCGCCGCCGACCGCCTTTTGAATAAATTCAGCAACAATTTCTGTATTGCCCTTCGCAAGATTTTTTATACTGCCGTTGACGTAATTTTGACCTTTGCGGGAATAGTACGCAATTAAAATTTTCGCCATAAAAATTTACGCCCCCAAAACGTGTTTATCAGAAATTATGAAATGTGAAGTGCGCGCGGCGATAAGCCATTTGCCGTCAACTTTTTTGTAAGTGTCTTCGTACCAAATGAAATTGTCGCTGATAAATTCTTTGCCGTTTTCTTCGGTAACGAGCGCGGCGCGGCAGTACAAAATACCGCTTGCGTTATCGCCGTCAACTTTAATGACGTGTTGCCCGTTCATATGGTGAGAGCGTTTAACAGCCGCGGTAAATTGGCTGAAAATTTTTTCCAATTCTTCGACGCCGTGAATATCAAACGCCAAAGTATCGCCCATAAAAACTTTAACGTGAGTATCTTTTGTGAAAAGTGCCATTTGCGGCGGGACGTCAACTTCCAAATTTGAAAATTTTCCTACCAATTCCTGAATTTCCATTTTTGCTTGCATTTCTTCCAAAGTCATTTTTAAAACCTCCAATTTATTTTAATCCCAAAGATTGAAAAAGCCCCATTAAACCCTGCGCGGCTACGTCGTTAATAATTTTGCCGTCTTCATTAAAATAGTAAAAATTCATACAGCTGAAAGAAAATTTTTTGCCGCTTGCCGGAAAATTCATAAAGTCGCCGTCGTGCGTGCCGGAGCAAATCCAACTTACAGCAACTTTGTCATCTTCAACCGCCGTATCTACAATTTCCCAATGAATATCTGAAAAACTTTTGCGCATAAATTCAACAACTGAAAGATAACCCGCGCCGCCGTAAAGTTTTTCGTCAGAAATTAAGCTTGCAAATTCTGCCTTGGCGTCAATCAATTCTTCAGCAAGTTTTTTGTCGCAGTTGTTGATACAATTTTTGAAACGTTCGATATTTTTTTTGTTGCGCTCAATTTTGTTCATTGTGCAACGCTCCTAAATAAATTTTACAATTCGCGCAGGGTTGCCGACTGCAACGGCGTTATCAGGAATATCTTTTGTAACGATGGAGCCTGTGCCGATAATTGCATTTTCGCCGATTGTTACGCCCGGCAAAATATTTACCCGCGCGCCTATCCACGCATTTTTCTTTATCAAAATTTCTTTCGTCATAATGACGCGGATATTTTGCGGCTCGTGATTGACTGTAAAAAGCCCGACTTCCGGTCCCAACATTACGCCTTCTTCAATCGTGATTGTTCCAACTGACATAACCGTTAAGCCGTGATTTGCGAAAACATTTTTACCGAGAAAAACGCGGCAAGCACAATCAATTTGAAAGGGCGGCGTCAAGAAAGTATTTTCCGGCAAATTCCCGTTAAAAAGTTCTTTTTCAAGTTGCAGAATTTTTTCTTTGTCAACCGGATCTGTCAAATTTATCAAGTGGCAAATATGAGCGCACCTGTCAAATTCTGTATGTGCCTCGCGCTGATAATCTTCGTCCAAAATATGATAATGTTTGCCTTCGCGCAGATTTTCAAATACATTCATTATTTTTATCATCTCCTTCAGTTTGTTTGTCGTCCTTAACGTGTTTGTAGGTTCTGCCGCTAATTACACTGTAAATCAAATCGGGAATTACTCCAAATTTTTCTGCAAAAGCTGCTGCGCCGTATTTAGGGTCGCCTTTTATATAATCACGACGAATTTCAATAACTTGTTCATTTGTAAGTTTTGCTTGATAACTTTCTTCACCGGATTTTTTTAAACCGGTATCATATGCGGCTTGATTATTTTCCGCTTGAGTTTTCCAGCTAAGATTTTCAAAATAATTGTCAAATTTTACGCCGTAACGATGGTCAACGGTTTTCTTGTTTTCAGGATTAGGGATAAACGCCTCTGCAACAAGTTGATGAATTTTAAATTTTTTTCCCTTGCGTTCTTCGTTAAACAACTCAACATAAAGATAACTGCAATTATGAAGACAAGGTTTTAAAATTTTAACAGTGCCTTTTTGAAAACTCTTAACTCTGCCGTAAGTTGAAATGTGATATGCTTCATCATTGTAGGGAATATCAAGCCATTTTTCTCCGTCAAGGTCTTCAAGCTGAAAAGGATAAACCGCAATAAACGCCGCATACGCCAATTTGTAATCTTCGTAACGTTCAGCACGACGCGCCTTTTCTTTTTCCGTCATCATTATAAATCGTCTCCTCCTTTGTGAATTGACACTCCGAAAAGAAACGTTTATAATACCAAAAGAAATTGACTTATCGCTTTTCGTGTGCCACTCTTTGAAACTTCTTTTAGAGTTTAGCACGAAATTTACGATACGTCAATTTTCTCTTTTTAGTAACCTTTGCGCAGGAAAATATTTTGAAAACCTTCCCGCCCGTCCGGCGTAGTTTCCCAAGTGCGCTTAGATTGTGCGCCGCCGTGTTGAAAAATTATTGGATATTTTTTGGCTTTTACGGGTATTTGATAAAAAGTGTACAAGTGGTCGCCGTAAGCATATTGACCTTCAGGCGAAAGAAAATTATCCTGTGAAAAAGTGCCGGAATGTCTAATTGTTTTACCGCCAACTGCAAAACTGCCCTGCTCCGCAATTACAATAGGCTTAGCCGCGTCAACATTCGACGCCGTTAAAATTCCTGCAGAAAGTGCAAACGCCAAAACTGCATTTCTTAAAAATTTTTTATTCATAGCAAAACCTCAATGAGTTTTTTTCAAATATTGTAAATCGCCGTACCAGTAGCTTGCAGTAGTGCCGCCGTCAATCAGAAAATCTGCGCCTGAAATAAATCTGCCGCGGCTGCTCATTAAAAATTCTGCCAAATCGCCAACTTCATCGGGCGTACCTGCGCGACCGGCGGGCGAGGCTTTTAACATATTGCGGTAACCTTCGCCGCGCGGACCTTTCAATTCGTCAGCGGCAAGCGGCGTGATAATTATCCCCGGGCTGATTGAGTTGACAGTTGCGCCGCGTTTGCCCCAATTTGTAGCCTCGTACATGACGCGCAAAACATTACAACGCTTTGAATATTGGTACGCCTTCAAAGTGTCGGTAATTTCCTTGATAAAATCCAGTTCCAAAAGTTTTTCAGTCGGTGAAGTTGCAAGCGCGGTATTTTGTTCTTCAGAAAGTGCGCCGAGCCTATGCCCGCTTTGTGAAGAAATTATAATTCCACTGCCGCCGTCCGAAATAATTTTTCCGAATTCCTCAAGCAAAACTGCAGTGCCGTACAAGTCAACTTTCAAAATCGCAGAAACGGGAGCTTGCGAAGGCGAAACGCCCGCCGCGTTAATCAAATTTTTTACTGCGCCGAATTTTTGGGCGTGTTCAACCAAATTTAAAATAGATTCACGGCTTGAAATGTCAACTGCAACAGTCGAAGTTTCAAAGCCGGCGTTTTCCAAAATTTCAGCCGCCGAGTTTGCCGCCTCAATTTTTAAATCGCCAAGTAAAACGTGCTTACCTGCGCCGACGCGCCGCGCTATTGCCTGCCCGATACTGCCGCTGCCGATTAATACTACAACTTCTTTCATTTGAAAACCTCCCATTTTTGAAAGTAACAAAATTTCTTGACAGCTTAAAAATAAGCCCGTAAATGCCCTTGAGAGCCACCAGAATTAGTTTTCGGGGCTCAAGGGTACATTTATATTAAAAAGAAATCCAACCCCCTTTAAAATCGATTTTAGAGAGTTTTTCGATTTTTTCAACAATCCCTAGTCTTTAGTCTTTATTCCCTATTCCCTATTCCCTATTCCCTATTCCCTAATAAGTCGACGCCTTGCCGCGAATTAAAACCCAACTGTCGCCGCGCTTTTCAACGTCAAAGGCAAGTTGCAACCGCCAAGTATTTTTCCTGCCGCCGAAAACCGCCGCCTCAACTTTGGATTGTCCAATTAATTTGCCCGCGTTGACATCGACAAAAATATTTTCTGCAGTCGACGAAAAATAATTCAATTCGCCTTCTCGAACGCAACGCAGATACTCTTTTTTCGGCTGTTGCATTCCCGTCATATGCACTAAAATAAATTCGTCCGCGTGAATTTTTTCCAGCGTCGAAATATCTTTTGAAATTAACGCTTGCCACATTTCGTTATATAAATTTTTTAATTGTTGTTCGTCATTCATTGAAAAATTTTCCTCCGCCGAAATTGAGTCAAAAAAAAACAGTCCCGCCGCTAAAACCACGGCGGCAACTGCTGTAAAAAATTTTTTTATCAAATTAATCAATCTCAATTACTTCATATTGGGGATTTCCGAGCCCTGCTTCAGCCATTGCGGAAAGTTGGCGGAGTCCTGCGCGAGTTTCGATTCTTTCTTTCATATCGTGGCTGTCGTGCGCCGCGTAAATCATATCTGCGCAGAATTGATCCACTGCCAAAATATCAGTCGAAACTGCAATACCAATATCAGCCATTGTAGGCTCGGCGGCAGTAACGCCCGCGCAATCGCAGTCAACAGAAATTCGGCGCATAACATTCAAAAATACAATGTGCTTGCCGAAATGGTTGCAAGTTGCGTTTGCACTGTCAGCCATTAATTCCATGAAGTATTCTTTCATGGGCCATTGTAAATAGTCGTCAGGTACGTTATTGGGGTCTACGCCGTGAACTTGCGCCTTCCCCAAATGACCGCTTGCACAGCCAATAGCAATATTTTTCATACTGCCGCCAAAGCCGCCCATTGCGTGCCCTTTGAAGTGCGTTAAAACAATCAGCGAATCATAATTTGCCAAATGTGCGCCCATTGCAACTTCTTTCAGATGAAAACCGTTGCGCACGGGGAAATTAACTGTTTTTTCGTCTTCGTCCATAATGTCAACGTCGCAAAAAGTCCAGCCGTTTACTTTCAAAGTTTCGCGGTGGTCTTCGGTAGTGAATCTGTCGCCGTGATAAAGCGTGTTACATTCCACGATTTTTGAATTGGGAACTTGCGTCTGAAAAGCTTTTACCATATCGCGCGGCAAAATATTTGGACCGTTTTTTTCGCCGGTATGCAGTTTAATTGCAACTTTGCCAAAAATATTTTCGTTAATCATTTTGTAAAGTTTGATAAGGTGTTCGGCGTCGATTTTTTTTGTGAAGTAAACTTTCGCCGCGCTGCCGCTGTAATTTGTGCCGGTAACATTTTTACTGCCGATAACCGGAGCTTGAATAATTTCAGCCATTTTAAAACTTCCTTTCGATTTTTTTTATTTTATAAACCTTGAAAATTCTAACTTTTTGAGTGTCGAGTTGTCAATAAGAAATTTTTTCAATACGCGCTGATTCATTGTGATAATTTTAAAAAAATTTGCCGAGTGAATCAATTTTTTTTTGGGAATTAAAAATAAGTTTTGCTTATTGACGCGGGAATTAAATTTTTATACAATCGAAAAAATTTTTGGAGTTGATAAAATGAAAATAACGATAGGCAGTGATCACGGCGCGGTAGAATTGAAAGACGCTGTAAAAAAAGTTTTGGCGGAATTTGAAGTTGAAATTAATGACGTTGGAACATTCGGCAACGCCGCGGTAGATTATCCCGACATTGCGGAAAAAGTTTGTGCGGAAGTTGCAAGCGGCAATTCTGAACGCGGTATTGTTTTGTGCGGTACGGGAATTGGAATTTCAATAGCCGCCAACAAAATTAAAGGTATTCGCTGCGCACTTTGCAACGACGTTTTTTCAGCGAAAATGAGCCGCGAGCACAACAACGCAAATGTTTTGGCAATGGGCGGGCGCGTTTTGGGAATTGGTCCCGCGGGCGAAATTGTGCGCGCGTGGTTGTCTACAGATTTTTCAGGCGATGAAAGACACAACCGCCGCCTTGCAAAAATTTCTGCACTGGAAAATTAATATGAATATCGATAAAAATAATCCCGCGTACAAATTTTTGACTGGAGACGCGCGGCTCGGTAAAAATATCGCCTACCTTACAATTTCCGGCTCGCGTGCTTACGGTACCAACAATGAAAATTCTGATACAGATATTCGCGGCTTCGCAGTTGAAAGTTTGGATTCAATTTTGACGGGAAAAATTTTTGAACAGATTGACGACGATAAAACAGATACGACGATTTACGGCTTGCGAAAATTTTTTAAACTTTGTACCGAATGCAACCCCAACGTTATTGAAATGCTCGGCACGCGCCCTGAAGATATTTTGTACATTAACGCCGCCGGTAAAAAAGTTCGTGACAACGCAGAAATTTTTTTGTCGAAATTGGCGTATCAAAAATTTGTCGGCTACGCAACCGCGCAACTTCGACGCCTGCAAAATGCACTTGCGCACGACTCCTACCCTCAAAAAGAAAAAAATTTGCACATTATGAAATCGATTGAATCAATGATGTTGACTTGTAAAAATGAATACGGCTTGAATAACGCCGCGGTAAATTTTGAACTCGGCGAAGAAATTTTAATTTCTGTTGACGCAAAAAAATTGCCGCTGCAAAAATTTCTGGCAATGAACGCCGGCTTAAGTACAATGCTGAACAATTACGCCAAATTAAACAAACGCAACCGCAAAAAAGACGATAACCATTTGAACAAGCACGCAATGCATTTGGTACGGCTGTACTTGATGGGGATTGATATTTTGGAAGGGCGCGGGATTATTACTTACCGTGAAAAAGATTTACCGCTGTTAAAAACAATTCGCGCAGGGGAAATTCCCTTTGCCGAAATTTTTAAAATGGCTGACGAATACCGAAAAAAAATTGAGGCTGCGTACAAAAATACGCGCCTCCCTGATTTTCCCGACGAAAATAAAATTGATATGTTGCTGATTGAAATTTACAAAACTGTTTTGATTTAAACTTTTATTTTGCAAGTTCAAAACTTTGTTACTTACCGTGAAAAAGATTTGCCGCTGTCAAGAAAAATTCGCGCAGGGGAAATTCCCTTTGCCGAAATTTTTAAAATGGCTGACGAATACCGAAAAAAATTGATATGTTGCTGATTGAAATTTACAAGGCTACCTAGCCGCCTGTAAAGCCCGTAGACCTATCGCTCCGCAAATTCCCAACAAAACTATCGCAAAAATGAAAACCGAGCTGTAGCCGCCAAATTCAGCCAAATAACCCCACGCCGCCATTGCTATTGCCGCGGAAACTGTCAAGCCGATTGAAATATTGGAATAAATTTGCGAATAACTTTTGTTGCCGAAAACTGCGCGAACCAAAAGCGGAGTCTGTACAAAAACGCCTGCAAGTGCCCAGCCAAATAAAAATCCCCCGCCTATCAAAATATTTAAACTTGAGGCACTAATCATTAAACCTAAGCCGAAAATTCCAAGCCCAATGGTTGTAATGACGCCCGCAGTTAAACTTTTGTCATTAATCCAGCCGAGTCCGACTTTGCCGGTCATTGAGCCAATCATTGCCGCGCTTGCAACCGTTGCCGCTTCTTCCAAACTAAAATTTAAAGTTGCCATGTATTTTGGTACAAAGTGAAAGACGCTTGCAACTGTACTCATTAAAAATCCAAACATAAACAAGCCGTAAAACATCGGCATTTTTAAAACGGCGCGGTATTCGTAGCCGTCATTTTTATTTTGTCGCGCAGAAATTTTTGATTCGCCGTAAGGTTTTAAGCCTACATCAGCCGGCTTATTTCTCAAAAAAATTCCCGAAATTGGCGCAATTAAAATTAAAATCGCCGCGCCCAAAATTATATAAGTCATTCGCCACCCGTAAGAATTTATCAACATTCCGCAAATTGGGTTGAAAATCGCTCCGCCAATGCTGCTGCCCGCCGCCGCAATTCCTATCATTAAACCAACTTTTTTGTTAAACCAGCGCGGTATTATCGTCGGAAATCCCAAATACATTAAAAAAGTAAGCGCAATTCCCAAAATCGCCCCCGCCAAATAAAATTCCCAAAGTGCGTCGAATTTTGACATTGAAATTAAAGTTGCGCCCAAAATAATTGCTGAAAGCGTCATTGTCAAGCGTGCGCCGAATTTTTCCATTAGCCCGCCCGCAAACGCAAGCATTATTGACGACGCCAAAAGGTTAAACGATAAGTACATTGCAATTTGGCTGACGGGTACGCCCAATTCTTCACTTATTGCAACAAAAAAAATACCGGAACAATTAATTACAATTCCGGTGCTGAACATTACAATGAGCGTGCAACACGCCGCCACAATGTAACCATAATGAAACGGAAATTTTTTCGTCATTAAAATTTTGCTCCTAATCCTTAAAATATTTCATTGAAGTTTTTTTCCATTCTTTTTTTGAATAAAGCACTTGATAATTTTTGACGCCCGCCGCCTGCGAAAGTTCCAGAATAATTGAATCGCATTCTTCGCGGGTTTTTGCGTGAATCATTGTGTAAAGGTTATAATTCCAATTTGGCGCGGTATTTCTGTCGTAGCAGTGCGAAACGGCGGGATGACTGCTCATAATTTCTGCAACGGCGTCAAGATTTTCCGGCGGCACTTCCCAAGCACAAAGCGCGTTAAATTTAAATCCAACTTCACGATGACGCAAGACCGCGCCCATTTTGCGGATTTTTTTTTCTGCAACAAATTCTTGAACGCGCCGCAAAAATTCTTCCTCGGTTACACCTGCGCGAGCGGCTAAAACTTTGTAGGGCTCTTCACAAAGCGGGAAATCTTCCTGCAACGCCTTGATAATTTCTTCGTCGGTTTTAGTTAAGTTTGAATTGCACATTGACTTTATACTTTTTTTTGGATTTTAATTTTAACATATCTTCAACGCCCGGCAAATTTTTAATTTCGTTCAAAATATTTGATTCTTGCGCAGAATCCCGCGTCAACAGCGTAAACCACAAATTATATTTGCCTTCGCGCTCGTAATTGTGCGTAGCTTCAGGATATTTATTAACCGCCTCTGCAACCGGCGCAATTTCAGCGGGTGAAACTTTCAACGCTACCAAAGTTCCAACGTACCCCAAATTGTTTGAATTAAAAAAAGTTCCAATTCTGCGCAAATATCCCGCCGCCTTCAGTTCACGAATTTTTGAAAGAATTGTTTCTTCGTCCGTGCCAAATTCCGCCGCAATTTTCGCAAATGGTCTGCTGCAAATTGGAATATTCCCCTGCAAATAGTTTAATAATTCTTTGTCGAAAAGTGAAAGCTCCATCGTCTAACTCTCCTTTTTCTGAAAATGAAACGCATTCACTTAAAATATTTTACAAAGAATCGGCGATAACGTCAAGCAAATCTGAATTGCCTTCACCATTTTTTGAACTGTAGGGAAGTATCGGCAGTTCCTCAATCCCAAAACTTTTTTTAATGACGGCTAAATTTTTTGCGCGTTCATTTTTTGAAAGTTTATCAGATTTAGTTGCAACAATCAGCACGGGCAAATTTTTTTCAAGGATATTTTTAAAAGTTTGTAAATCTGAATCTTGCGGCGCGTGGCGAATATCGACAAGCTGACAGACAAATTTAATCTGCAGGCTTTTTGATAAATATTCGTCAATGAATTTCGCCCAAATACCGCGGTTAGTCTTTGAAGTTTTGGCGTAACCATAACCCGGCAAGTCTACAAGGTAAAAATTTTTCAATTCCGGCGGCTCGGTAATTTTCAGCGTTGCCTTGTAAAAATTAATCGTTTGAGTTTTGCCCGGCGTTTGTGAAGTACGCGCAAGATTTTTTCTGTTCGTCAAAGAATTAATCAAAGAAGACTTGCCGACATTTGAACGCCCGATAAAAACAATTTCAGGCAGAATTTCTTCAGGATATTGTGAACTTCTGACGGCTGAAGTCACATAATCGCTTTTAATAATTTTAATTTCCATAGCGCGGCGATTATAACATTTTTTGCGGCTTTATGATAGAATGTAAAAAAATTTTGGAGGTTAAAATTTTGAAAGTCTATGAAACAAATTTTCGTGAAACGTACAAGCAAATTTGTCTTTTGAGCGGCGCGGAAATTCTGGAAAAAATAAATCTGCGCGAAGTTTTTGATTATCCTGTCGAGGATGAATTAAACGGCTTCGTAACTTTCGGCTACATTGACGAAGACACCGGCTTTAATTTTAAAATTTTGGCGGGCGCACAAATTGACGGCGATAAAATAAAAG
>JAFSZS010000164.1 GCA_017455645.1 Selenomonadaceae bacterium
GCCAAAACAAGCGGCTGTGCATTTTTACGGGTTGACGCGCCCGCCGTTGAGTATCGAACGTGCCCGACGCCCAAATTTCCTTTCAGCGTCATTAAATTTTTTTCATTAATAACTTGATTTACTCGCCCCAAATCTTTTTGACAAAGTACCTTGTCTTTGCCGTCGAAAGTGTCAGTAACGGCAATTCCCGCGCTTTCCTGCCCGCGGTGTTGCAGGGCGTACAAGCCATAATAAATTGTCGGAGCTACGTCCTCGCCGTCAAGATTGTACATACCAAAAACGCCGCACGCTTCACCTACTGAAATTTCCATATCGCCAAAATCCATTTAATTCGCTCCCTTCGGTCGCTCATTAGGGATTAGGGATTAGGGGCTAGGGATTAGGGAAGATTTGAAAAACTAGCCGCTATTACCTTTCCCATTGATAAAAGTATTATATTTGCTTTACCGTAAAGTTTCAAGCCAAACAATCAGGACTGAAATATCAGCGGGCGAAACGCCGGAAATTCGGCTAGCCTGCCCAATCGAACGCGGGCGAATTTCTGAAAGTTTTTCCCGCGCCTCAACGCGCAAATTTTGCATTGCGTTATAGTCGATATTTTCGGGGATAATTTTATTTTCCAGCCTGTCCATTTTTTCGGCAAGTTCACTTTGCTTTTTAATGTAACCTTCATAAAACAAAGAAATTTCAACCTGCGACGCGGCAAACGCTGAAATTTTGGGCAAGTCAAAAATCGTTGAAAGTTTTTCATAGGTAACATTTGGGCGGCGCATTAATTCGGCAAGTTGCATTGACGTTTTAATTTCGCCAATTCCCGCGGCTGAAAGTTTTTGATTAATTTCCGCGCTTGGAGTAATTTTAGTTTCAGTCAAAAATTTGGTTGCAGAATTAATTTCAGCAAGTTTTGTTTCAAATTTTTTAATACGTTCAGGGCTTGCCAATCCAATTTTTATTGCGTAGGGCGTCAAACGTAAATCTGCGTTATCTTGACGAAGTAACAGGCGGTATTCTGCGCGAGAAGTCATCATTCGGTACGGCTCGGCAGTTCCCTTTGTAACCAAATCATCAATCAAAACTCCAATGTAACTTTCAGAGCGTTTCAAAATCAGCGGTTCAAAATTTTTGACAAGTGCCGCCGCGTTAATCCCCGCCATAATTCCCTGCGCCGCCGCTTCTTCGTAGCCGCTACTGCCGTTAGATTGTCCCGCGCTAAAAAATCCTGCGATATTTTTAAATTCCAAAGTCGGTTTAAGTTGCAACGGGTCGATACAGTCATATTCAATAGCGTAGCCGTGCCGCATTATTTTAGCTTTTTCTAAGCCGGGAATTGTATGCAAAAATTCAATCTGCACATCAGCGGGCATTGAAGTTGACATACCCTGCACGTAATATTCATTGGTATTTAAACCTTCCGGCTCCAAAAAAAGTTGGTGGCGTTCCTTATCGGGAAAACGAATAATTTTTGATTCAATCGAAGGGCAATAACGCGGTCCAATTCCTTCAATAATCCCGTTTGCCATTGGGGCGCGGTGTAAATTTTTTCTCAAAATTTCGTGCGTGCGTTCGTTTGTGTACGTCAAGTAGCAACAAATTTGATTATTGGCGGGCGCGTCAGTCATAAATGAAAAATTTTGCATACCTTCATCGCCGCGTTGAATTTCCATTTTTGAAAAATCTAAAGTGCGGGCGTCAACTCGCGCAGGAGTACCCGTTTTAAAGCGCATAAGTTTAACGCCCAGATTTTTCAGTGCGTTTGAAAGTTTAGTGGCGGCGCGTTGCCCGTTCGGTCCGCCGTCAAAAATACTTTCGCCGATAATAATCCTGCCGCTTAAATAAGTGCCGCTTGCCAAAATTACCGCGTCGCTTAAAAAAGTTTCGCCGGTTTCACATTCAACGCCGACAATTTTATTTTCTTCAACCAAAATATTTTCAATCAGCAGTTGCTTTAAATCCAAATTCGGCGTATTTTCGCAAACTTTTTTCATAGCGGCTTGATAAATTTTTTTGTCAGCTTGAGCGCGTAGGGCTTGCACTGCAAAGCCTTTACCTGTGTTCAACGTGCGAAATTGTATGCAAGTTTCATCTGCGATAATTCCCATTTCGCCGCCAAGTGCGTCAACTTCTCTAACCAAATGACCTTTTGCACTGCCTCCGATTGACGGGTTGCAGGGCATCATTGCCAAATTTTCCAGTGATAAAGTTGTAAGCAAAGTTTTACAACCGAGCCGCGCCGCCGCAAGTGCCGCCTCAATTCCGGCGTGTCCTGCGCCTATTACGATAACTTCATATTTTCCGGCTACAAACATAAATTCGCTCCTTTTTAGTATCAGGATTTTAAATTTTTAGCGTATTCAGTGGCTTTTTGGCTCAATTCACGCACAGAAATATTTTGATTTAAATTTTCTTCACGCCATTTTGTGTAGTCAAAATTTTCTCGGCTTATCAAAGAAATAAATCTTTCTGCGTCAACTGTTCCAAGTTTTTCATTTAAAATTTTCATTCCGGCTAATCGAATTGCATTGTCTGTTTCCAAAAACATTTTATTCAACCTCCTGCAAAAAGTTTATCGGACTTATAATTTTTATTTCATCAACAGGAGTATTTAACAACTTTTTATCGACGGTAATAAAATAATCGCATTTTGCAAAAATCGCGCAGGAAATATGCAAGGCGTCATAAGTTTTAAATTTTTTTTCTGTTTGCAATTTTTCTGCAGTCAAAATAATTTCTTCATTTTCTTCAGAAATATTTTCTTTCGCTATGAAACGCCAATTTGATATTTGAAATTTTTTGTCGTCATAGGGATTATTTTTGTTTTCGTAATCTAAAACGTAAGACCAAACTAAATCATAAACTCCGAGCTTAATTTGATTCTGAATGTGCAATTTGGCAATGGCTTCAAGATAAATTTTTATCTGCGTTTGATCATCAAAAGGGCGATTGTAACAACAATTATCTAAATAAATTTTCATTAAATCACCTTGAATTAAATCTTGTTGTTCAACAACGGCAATTTCAACTGTTCCAAAATTATATCCGTGTCAATGATAGACAAATTATTTTCAATCGCCGAAATTATGACGGCGTCCCAAGTATCACGCGGGTACAAAATTGCAAAGCCGCCGTATCTCAACAAATACTGTGTTTCATCCAAATTTAATCCCATTGCGCGGGCGATTGTCAAAAGTTTTTCCCGCGAAGGTTTTTTTGCGCCGGAAAAAATATGATAAATATGCTTATCGTTGGCATTTATTTTTTGGACAATATCGCTTTTCTTCAAATTTTTTTTCTGCAAAAGTTTGTTCAAATATTCGTGCAGCGGCATTTTAAATTCGTTTTCATTCTGCGCCAAAAAATTTTCCACGTCAGGTTCAATTTTCAATTCCTCAAAAAGTTTGTCAGTATCTTTTTCAAACATTTTTATCTCCTCCTATGTTAAAATATTACACCAAATTTTTTGAAAGGTAAATCTCAAAATGATAATAGGAAATCCCCTGGAAATTTTGTACAAAACTGTTGAAGTTATAAAAGAAGGCAAAAACGGTAAAGTTTTGCTTGTCGTTTCGCTTGCCGATGATAAGAAAAAAGCCAAAAGATTTTTCGTAAAAAAAGAGCGCGCTTTAAAGACTGCCGAAATTTACGAGCGGCTGAAAGATATCAAAAGTCCCAACTTGCCAAAAATTTATCATACGCTGGAATTTGAAGGCAAATTTTTTATCGTCGAAGAATTTATCAACGGGCGCACGCTTGCAGATTATTTGGAACACAACAACGGGCTTAACGAAAAACAATCTGCACAAGTTTTGCGGCAACTTTGCGAATGTTTGAAAATTATCCACGCGCAAAAAATTATTCACCGTGATATTAAACCTTCAAATGTTATTTTGACTGAAGATAACGTGGTAAAGTTGATTGACTTCAGCATTTCCAGAATCGAAAAGGAAAATAAAACAAACGACACAGATTTTTTGGGTACGCAAGGTTTCGCCGCTCCGGAGCAATTCGGCTTTAAGCAAACTGATTCTCGCACGGATATTTATTCTTTGGGCGTTACCATTCAAAGACTTTTGGGCGAAAATTACAACGGCTACTTGAAAAAAATTTTGGCGAAGTGTACAGAAATTGACCCCGACAACCGTTATCAATCTGTTGACGAAATTTTGGCTGATATGAATAAAAAATATTTTAGCTACAAAATAAAAAAAGCCGCAATAAAATTAACTGAAATCTGCGCGACGATTTTTTTTATTGTAACGGGCGTGCAAAAATTCCTTGAAGTTCCCGCGCCGAAAATCGAAAGTAAGCCGGCGGTTGTTGAAGTTAATCCCGTCGATAAAAAATTTGAAAAAGTTAAGCCGCGCGAAAATCCCGTGAAAGTTGAATGGGCAGAAATAAAAATCCCTGAACCTGAAAATTATACCTCAAGTGAACAACCAACGCTAAAAATTTCTGAAATAAATACTTTGCCAAACGATGAGACAGTTACAGACCCGCGCCTCAATCAAATTTGTACATTGACTTTGAACGGCAAAACTTACAGCCTTGACGACAGCGAAATTCCCTCTGAAATTTGGCAAGCGTGGGAAATTGAAGGCGATACTGTTTACCTGCCGCAAAATTTTTCTGTAAGCTTTAATCTTGAAAATAAAAATTCTGCGCCGCTGAATGTTTCGATTAAGGCAAATTTGAAGGGCTTGCAAACTTCAGAAAAAGTTTTCCCTGCAACAATCGCCGCCGGTACTTCCAAAACTTTTGAAATTCCAATAGGCGGGCTTGCTTGCGACCACGGCAATTTTGAAGTTGAAATTTGGCTGACAGAAAATGACGACGAGCCGCTTTACGGTTTTTGGAACAACGAAAATTTCAACAACCACGGCACAATTATAATCTATTTGTCTGACTATAACAAATGGCGCACTCAAAAAAAAATCTAGGCAGTGTTCCAAGTGAATACCACAACCGAAAATCTTTGTGGTATTCTTAGCTCCAAATAAATTTTTTCAGAAGGGTTGCTGATATTTATGAATAAAGTTTCTTCATCGCCTATAGGAAGTGCCATTTCAACAAAAACAGTTGAGTACATAACTGAATCCGGCAAAAAGGTTACAGAAAATGAATATACTGTTAAGCCTTCAAAATCCGGTGCTGTTGCAGGAGCGGCGGCAGGCGCAGCGATTGCCGGTCCAGTTGGCGCAATTATTGGCGGAATAGCCGGCTGGGCTTTGGGTCCGGCTGATTGAAGATTTTTTATTTTGACTGGAGGTATTTTTTATGGCTACTTGGAAAATACATTGCGACGACGAATCCGAAATTATTATAGTAATAATGCAAGCATTGGGAAAATAAAAATTAGTGCGGTTTCCTAAAAATAGAAATCCCGCTTGATACGGGCAAAAATTTAATCCGAGCTTTAACGAGTTCGGAATTTTTTTTCTTGTTTGTTCCTTGGGAATACCAATTTCAAAAATTCTTATGCTAATATCTTTGAAAAATTTTGAGGGGGTTTTTATTATGAAAAAATTTTTTGTAGCATTGTGTTTGATTTTGGCGGGTACTTTTTTCAGCGTCAATTCTCAAAATTATTGCGGTTTCAGCCCGGCATTTGCCGAAACGAAAACTTACACGGAAGCGCAGATTATGAACATTTTAAGAAATCAAATTGACCAAGGCGGAATCATTAAATCTTGGAGTCATCGTGATACAGACTGGATTTTTTCCGGAGCTACAGAATGTTACAAAGCACCGAGCGGGATAATTTACGCAATTTCTCAAAAACGCGCCAGAAATTTGTCGGAAGTTTATTTAATCACTCAAGTTGATTTAAATTCAAACAAATTTCGTTGGATTGAAGGCTACATTTTAACAAATCCAATGTACGGCAGTTTACAAAAAACAAACGACTTTTACAAAGAATGGCTTTCAGAAGAAATAGTTACCAGATACTGCAATTATTTGAGAGAAAACTACAACGAAATTAACGGCGTCGAAAAATAATTTTTGAGGAGGCTTAATTTATGGCTGTTTTTAAAATATTGCATGATATTTTTGAAAATCTGACAAAGGATCCGAAACATTATTTGTACTTGTTAATTTGGGGCGTGGGAATGTATCTTGCCGCAACTACCAAATTTGAATTTATGACAGTTGATATACATCCTCTTTGGATATTTCACGTTCAATTGGATTTAAACTTTTTGCTGGTATTCGTGTATTTATTTTTCTTTTTCTTGGTTACCACATACAAATACCTCGGCAAAATGTTGACGACTTGTGTAATTGTGGGGATTTTGTGCGGTATATTTCCGCCTCTCGCCTTAGTATTGACAGTGGCTTCTATGCTGTTCATATTGCTTAAGATTAAATTTCTGTTTCAAAATTGGAGAGCCTTACTTATTGGCGGTTATGCTTACGTTGGAGGACTTTTAATCACACTTAATTTGCGAGGAAGTTCTTCAGAAGAAATTTTTATAGTTGCTTTAATTGCAACCTTAATTTTTAATAAACTGGTTCAAAATTTGTACCAACGCGGCTATGAAACTGACAGAGCTTTTTCAATCATAGGAATAACGCCTTTCACAGTTTTAACATTTATTTTGCCCTTCCTTAAAGTTGACGTGGACGGGCAGGAAGTTTTTCACGGGATATTTTCAGACCATGCAAGCATTGACATTCACGGGCATATTGCAGATGTTGACGTTGACCTTGACGCCTTGCCGGATGACGTTGTACACATAATGGACGAAACAGGCATTACAGATACAATCAAGGCAACAAATATTACCGCAGCAGATTTAATCAAGCTGACAGGATTTAATATTAACGATATTGTCAACATTCCCGAATTGTCGCAGGCAATAGGGGCGTCTGTTGCAGTTTCGGCGGCTTACGGCGTATTCAAGCTTTCAGATTCTGAACAAGAATGCACTATCAGAAATGAAGATGGATCTGTTGATATTGTTTCCCCTATTGACGATACGCACTCCATTATAAAAGACCAAAACGGCAACAAGATAGGCGCAATTTATTTTGATAAGCAAAACAATCGTGAAACGGTTATTCTTTCCAACGGCTTCACTTATTCTATCGAAAAAGCTACAGGTAATGTTGTTGACGGCAAAGGCAAAATTTTGGGCAAAATTACTGAAGACGCACAAGGCAATAAAATTTTGTCTGACGAAAACGGCGCAGTTGTAAGAAAATTTGATTCCGACGGTAAAATTTTTGACAGCAACAACAATGAACTTGGTTACGTTGCCGTTTAATTTTAAAATGCTCTCAAAGTTTAAAATAAAAAAAAATCGCCGAGCTTTAAGGAGTTCGGCTTTTTTATTTTATTTACCAATGCAAAACTTTGAAAAAATTTCTTCGATAACGTCTTCAGTTACAGATTCGCCCGTAAGTTCGCTCAAAAGTTCCAACGCCGCCCTTAAATCAATCGAAATAAAATCTACGCCGATATTTTTTTGAAGTGTAAGGCGCGCCTCCTCAAGATTTTTAACGGCGCGTCTAAGTAAATCTGCCTCGCGTTCATCCCTAACAAAATTCATTTCTGCGTTGACATTGCCGACCTTTTCTGAAATTGCCGCCAAAAATTTTTCCACGCCCAAATTTTTCTTAACCGAAATTGGAATAAATTTTTCAAACTTTGTAACGTCGATAACCTGCGGCAAATCAGCCTTTGTAATTAAAATAATTGCGTTGCGTCCTTCGATAATTTTTAAAATTTCAAAGTCTTCAGCCGAAAGTTCCCTTGAGCCGTCGAATAACGCCAAAATCAATTCTGCGCGGCTTGCACAATCTCGGGCGCGTTCAATTCCAATTTTTTCAACGGGATTATCAGAATTTCTAATACCTGCCGTGTCGATAATTTTTAAAGGTACGCCGCCGATATTTACAAATTCTTCGATACTGTCGCGCGTCGTGCCTGGAATATCTGTAACAATGGCGCGTTCGGTTTCTGCCAAAAAATTTAACAGGCTGGATTTTCCAACATTCGGCTTGCCTATAATTGCAGTTTCCAGACCTTCGCGCAGGATTCGCCCGCTTTTCTGATTGTCAAGGAAAATTTTAATTTCGTCAATCTGCGCGACAATTTTTTTATCAATATCGCTGATAAAAATTTCGTCAATGTCATCTTCCGGAAAATCAATTAACGCCTCAATGTGCGCCAATACGTCCAAAATTTCAGTACGAATTGCGCGGATTTTTTTTGAAGTTTTGCCTGAAAGTTGATTCTGCGCGACGCTTAAAGCGGTTGAAGTTTTCGCCTGAATAATATCCAAAACTGCCTGCGCTTGCGTCAAATCTAATCTGCCGTTCAAAAAGGCGCGTTTGGTAAATTCGCCGCGTTCTGCAGGACGTGCGCCCGCCTCAAAAGTTGCGCTCAAAACTTGCCGCAAAACTTCCGCGCCGCCGTGACATTGAATCTCTACAACATTTTCTTTAGTGTAGGATTTTGGCGCACGCATAATTAAAATAATTGCCTCGTCGATAATTTCGCCCGCAAAATTTTTCACGTGCCCAAAAATTAAGCTCCTGTCTCGCGCAGATTTTAAATCTTTGTCAAAAATTTTTTCCGCAATGTCAATGGAATTTTCGCCGCTCATACGAATTACGCCAATTCCCGCCGTGCCAATCGCCGTTGCTGTTGCGCTGATTGTTTCTTCAGTTTTCAAATTATCACCCCGCGCAATTATACAATACTTGCCAAACTTTTACAGAATTTTATTTATAACGCCGATACCTCGCGCAGATTTTAAATCTTTGTCAAAAATTTTTTCCGCAATGTCAATGGAATTTTCGCCGCTCATACGAATTACGCCAATTCCCGCCGTGCCAATCGCCGTTGCTGTTGCGCTGATTGTTTCTTCTTTTTTCAAATTATCACCTCAAATTTATTATACAACACTTAACAAATTTTTATACAGCATTTTCTTTAGTTTCTTTTTATTTTTGTGTTGCTAAAAAAATTTTGCTGATATATAATTTTGGCGTCGATTATTAATTTTCTCTTATTCAAGAAAGGTGGTATTTTTATGGAAATTGCTTTTTGCCGAATCGATGATCGTCTGATTCACGGACAAGTAGCAACCGTTTGGTCGAAGGTTACAGGTTGCAACCGTATCATGTGCGTCAGCGACGAAGTTGCAAAAGACGAACTCCGCAAAAAACTCTTGTTGCAGGTTGTTCCCCCGGGACTTAAAGGCTATGTTGTTTCAGTTGACAAAGCTTGCGAAGCTTATAACAATCCCAAATTTGACAGCTTTAAAACTTTGTTCCTGTTCACAAATCCTACCGACGTTGTACGCGCAATAAAAGGCGGCATTCCCTTCAAATCCGTAAACCTCGGCGGCAAAACTTTTAAAGACGGCGACACAATGATTTCACAGGCTGTAGGCGTAAGCCCCAAAGACGTTGAATCTTTAAAAGAACTCGTCAATATGGGCGTTGAAGTCGAAATGCGCAAACTTGCCAACGACGCAAAAGTTAATGTTGTTGACGCTTTGAAGGCAAAAGGTCTCTGGTAAGACGAAATATTTATTCGGCAGTGCGGGCGTTGGATTTTTTCCACGCCTGCATTTTGCCGCTTAAATGTCATCGATTCGGCTAACTTAAAAATCGTTCCTTGAAAATTAAATATTGAAAGAGGTGTTTTAAGCTATGACGATTGTATTGCTGTTTATAGTTGCAATGATAACAGGTTTTGCGGCAGTTCTGGACGAAGCGCAATTCCACCGCCCGGTTATAGCTTGTACAATGACAGGCGCAGTTTTGGGCGATATGACAACAGGAATTATTCTTGGCGGTACACTTGAAATGATGGCTCTGGGCTGGATGAACGTCGGCGCGGCAATGGCTCCTGACGCGGCGTTGGCTTCCGTCGTTTCAACAATTTTGGTTATAGTTGGTCATCAAAGCATTGGTGCAGGTATCGCATTGGCTGTCCCGCTCGCAGCGGCAGGGCAGGTTTTAACTATTTTTGTTCGTACTATTACGGTTTTCTTCCAACATATGGCTGACGGCTACGCAGAAAAAGGCAATTATCGCGGGATTGAAATGTGTCACTGGGCAGGACTTTTACTTCAAGGTTTGCGCGTAGCTATTCCTTCAGTTGCAATTTACATGGTTGCAGGTACTGACACTGTCAACAACGCTCTTAATTCAATTCCGGAAGTTATTACCCGCGGCTTGCAAGTTGCCGGCGGCTTTATCGTTGTTGTCGGTTACGCAATGGTTATCAACCTTATGAATGCACAAAAATTAATGGTTTATTTCTTCCTCGGATTCTTGCTTGCAGTCTTCACTGACATTAACTTAATCGGTTTCGGTGCTATCGGCGCAATTTGTGCTTACTTCCATATTCAAACAATGCAACAAAATATTAATATCGAAGAAGCGGCAAAAACCGGCGGCGGGTCTGCTGTCGAAGGCGACGATATTGACGATTCTGACTTAATGTAAGGAGGCGGACAAGATGGCAGCAGAAAAAAAAGTTACAAAAGACGATTTATTTTGGGTGTTCGTAAAATCCAACTTCCTGCTCGGCTCCTTCAACTTTGAGCGTATGCAGGCTATGGGTTTCTGCGTTGCAATGATTCCTATCTTGAAAAAAGTTTACGAAGGCGAAGAACTTAGCAAAGCTTTAAAACGTCACTTGGAATTTTTCAACACTCAACCATTTGTCGCGGCGGCTATTATGGGTATTATCGGCGCAATGGAAGAGAAAAAGGCTAACGGCGCAGAAATTAGCGAAGCAACATTATCCGGCGTTAAAGTCGGTTTAATCGGACCATTGGCGGGCGTCGGCGATCCAATATTCTGGGGAACAATTCGCCCTGTTTTGGCAGCACTCGGCGCGGGCGTTGCACTTACCGGCTCTTTAATCGGTCCTATGATTTTCTTCATTGGTTTTAATGCTATTCGTCTTGCTACTCACTGGTACGGCGTCCAATACGGTTATGAGCGCGGTACTGCATTGGTTGAAAATATCGGCGGTAACCAAATGCACTTCCTTACCGAAGGTGCGTCCGTTCTCGGTCTTTTGGTTATGGGCGCACTCGTTGCCAAATGGACAAGCGTTAATATGCCGCTCGTTATTTCAGAATATACCAATTCAGCCGGCGAACACGTTGTAACAACTTTGCAATCTATTCTTGATAGTTTAATGCCAAGTATCGTTCCGCTGTTGATGACTTTTGCTTGTATGTTCCTTCTCAAAAAAGGCGTCAACGCGCTTACAATTATTGTTGGACTTTTCATTATCGGTATCGCAGGTTACGCTGTTGGTCTTATGGCGTAATTTAAATTTAAAATTTTTCACGGGCTCTGCATTTTGCGGAGTCTTTTTTTCATTTCAATTAAAGCGTTTTAAAATTTGAGGAGCAAATTTAATGACGCTTGCCATTGTTATTTTGACGCGGAATGAAGAAATCAATATTGTTGAAGTGATAGAAAAATTTTCACGGGCTCTGCAATTTTGAGGAGTCTTTTTTATTTTTCGCTTGTTAAAAAAATTTTTTTCAGTTAATATATTTCTTGCTAAAAAATGTGAAAAAAAACTGGAAAAAGTCGACAAATATTGTATAAAAGAAATTGGAGAATAGCGGCTAATTTTTTCTCTAATTTCAGAAACAGGAGGTGATTATTTTGAGTGATATAGTAAAGATACGCGGGTTGAAAAGCGGCTTGCAACTTTTGATTGACAAAAATTCTTCCTTCGACGCCGTAAAAAGTGCGATAGAAGAAAAACTTGTTGCCGGCGACAAATTTTTCATACGCGGTACAACTGTTTTTGTCGACAAACAAATTTTCAATGAAACGCAAGTTGAGGAACTGCGCACGCTTTTTCGCAGGCACGGGATGCTGTTCAGTTTAAATTTGCCGAAAGTCAATCAGCAAGTTTCGCGAGTGCAAGAAAATTCAGTATCGAAAGTTGAAAAAGAACCGGCAAAACCAACGGTAGTAGTAAATAAGACTTTGCGCGGCGGGCAGGAAGTGCGGACTGAATCTTCAGTTTTGGTATTTGGCAATGTAAATCCCGGGGCGCAGATTATAGCGGGCGGAAGTATCGACGTGCGCGGGAGTTGCCGCGGTACAGTTCACGCGGGGGCTTTTGGCGACCAAACTGCTTGCATTGTTGCAGATAAGCTTAGACCTATTCAAATTCGTATTGCAGATTTAATCGCCCGTCCGCCGGATAATATGAAAAAAGCCGTGCAAGCCGAGCGCGCCTCCATAAAAAACGGCTATATTGTTTTTGAACCAATTTTAAGGTAAAATAGTTTGGTAGTGGGATAGTTGGATAGTTTGATAGTTTTTACTACAGCACTATAGCACTATCACACTATAACACTATATCACTACAGCTGAAGGGAGATTTTCCATGTGTGAGATAATTACAATTACCAGCGGCAAAGGAGGCGTCGGCAAAACTACCACAACTGCAAATATAGGCGTCGGGCTTGCTATGCGCGGTAATCGCGTGGCTCTTATCGATACTGATACGGGGCTGCGCAATTTGGATTTATTACTCGGGCTTGAAAATCGAATTATGTATGATTTAGTTGACGTGACAAGCGGGCGCGTTCCCTACAAAAAAGCTCTCGTGCGTCATAAAAGATTTGATTCACTGTACCTTTTGCCGACTTCTCAAATTCGTGATAAATCTGCTGTCAATCCTGAACAACTTGTACAACTTTGCAACGAAATGAAAAGCGATTTTGAATTTATCATTATCGATTGTCCGGCGGGAATTGAACAAGGCTTTAAAACTGCTATAGCCGCGGCAGATTGTGCTATTGTTGTTACAATGCCGGAAATTGCGGCGGTACGTGACGCCGATAAAATTATTGGCGAATTGGGACGCGCCGACAAAGAAAATATCAAGCTGATTGTCAACAGAATCCGCGCTCAAATGGTTGAAAAGGGCGATATGCTTGATATGGCTGACATTAACGAAATTTTATCCATTGAATGTATCGGGCAAGTTCCAGACGATGAATTTGTTGTAACTTCGACAAACAAAGGCGAACCGGCAATTACAATGAAAGATTCACTTGCAGGGCAGGCTTACAAAAATATTGTCGGCAGAATTTGCGGAGAATCTATTCCCTTTTTAAAACCTCCTAAAGAAGGCTTCTTCACCAGATTAAAACGCCTTTTCGGCATGCTTTAAGGGGAGAGGGCTATGTTTGATGTGCTTATGAAAATTTTTGGTAACAAGAGCGAAAAAAAGTCCGGACAAATTGCCAAAGAAAGGCTGCAAGTTGTTTTGATTCACGACCGCGCGAGCGTTTCGCCGGAAATTATGGAGCAACTTAAAAATGATATTATCGCCGTCATTTCAAAATATATGGACGTAAATAAAAGCGGTATGGAAATTTCACTTGCCAACGATGCTGATTCTGTTGCACTTGTAGCAAATATCCCCGTTCATTCTCTCCACCATTCGCGCAGGTAACTATGTTAATTCGTTTTCTTGAAATTATTGGCGGCTTTATTATTCGCCGCTGCGAAGACTTCGGCAAAATTGTTTTGGTTTATGTTGACACGATAAAGCAACTGCGTCACAAGCCGCGCTTTAAACATATTATTGCACAAATGGCGCACCTCGGCGCGGATTCTTTGCTGATAGTTTCTTCAACATTGCTTTTTACGGGAATAGTTTTTACATTGCAGACGGCGCACGAATTTATAAGATTTGGCGCAGAATCGACAGTAGGCGGCGTAGTTTCTATAGCTATTGGCAGGGAATTGGGACCGGTTTTAGTTGGCGTAGTTTGTGCAGGGCGAGTTGGAGCGGCGATAACTGCAGAAATTTCCACAATGAAAGTTACAGAACAAATTGACGCGCTGAAAGTTATGGCTGTTTCGCCGGTTGATTATTTGATTGTGCCGCGTATGCTTGCCTGTATGATTGTCGTACCGATATTGACTATTTTTGGGGATGTCATTGGAGTTTTCGGCGGGTATCTTGTCGCCGTGAATTATTCCGGAATTTCACAACATGTTTTTATTCAATCGATACGAGAATTTGCAGTAACTTTGGATTTAACGGGCGGGCTGATTAAGGCGTCATTTTTTGGAAATGTTATAGCGGTGTTGGGTTGCTATTACGGCTTGCATTGCTCGGACGGCGCGGAGGGCGTCGGTATTGCCACTACAAAAACTGTTGTTTCTTCAATCATTGTTATTTTTATTTTGAATGCAATTTTAACTTTTATAATTTGGTAATTTTTGACAAGTCGGCATTTCTTTTTGGCGCAAAAAGAAACAGCAAA
>JAFSZS010000165.1 GCA_017455645.1 Selenomonadaceae bacterium
AATTACGGTGTCTGCAATTTTTTTCATAGTGCCTACATCATCCAATTTATCTGCGCGCAGAATTTGCGCTAAATTCTTTCATAAACTCCGACAAAGCGGGAATTTCCGTCAGCTTGTCTTCTATCGATTCGCACTTAAATTCTTTACTTGAAACAACAAGCGCGTCGGGCAATTCCTTCCAATCCACAGCCTTAACGCCTTTAATTTCGTTGTTGTAAAGTTTCAATTCGGCGCCGATTATAAATTTTTTCAATAAGGCTTGCAGTATCTCAGATATGGTAGGATTAAGTACATTGCCGTACATTTGCAAAGTTTTGCGATTTCCAAAAAATGCGGACACTACATCGACAGTACCGGAGCCGAGATTTTCAATAAGCGGTTTCACGTCCCAGTAAATCAAATGAACTTTATTGCCGCCTGCCGCAAGTTGCGTTGCAGTTAAGTACATTGATAAAGCGTGCCACTGCTCCAACACTTTTGCCTGCGCGTCCACTTCAGAAACATTTTGCTTTTTAAGATTTTCAATATAATTTTTTACGGCTTGAATCTTTTCGGCGTCAAGCAATTCCCACAATTCTAATACATGGTCTGATATTAAATCTTCGTAATTTTGTTGACCGACAAAGGATTTGTAAATCTGCCGTTCATTCTTTGAAATGCCGTTAATAAATTCAATGCCGTTCGCCGCGCCGTTTTTATAGGCTTTCCATACGTTTGAAGGAATTAATTTTCCGTCGCAGGTTGGCAGAGCCAAGTACGTCCAAATTTTTTGTGCCGCCGCTTTCAAGTCATCTGTTGAAAGTTGCATAAGCTCCGCCATTGTTTCGGTTGACGTTTCTTTCAAAAGTTGTTTGGCAAGGTTTCTTGAATTTTCCCGCGTGTAGTGAGCGGACTCGGGACTGCCGAAAAATACAAACGCCTTTTTAAACAATCCCTTAGCCTGTTCGCAGGTCGCAAGCAGAAGAATGGAAGTCGCGCCGGCTTCAAATCCCATTGCCGTAATGTTGTCGGGGTCGCCGCCGAATGCGGCAATATTTTCTTTAATCCACTTCAACGCGGCAATTTGGTCAAGCAAGCCTAAATTCAGCGTGTCGGGATATTTTTCACCGCCGGGAACTTCAGAAAAATCAATAAAGCCGAATATGCCCAGCCGATAATTAAAACTGACGCCTATAAAATCTGAATACGCATTGGCTAAATTGTCGCCGTACATAAGCGGATCTGCGGAGCCGCCGAAAGAAAAATCGCCGTTATGAAACAACACCAAGACAGGTTTTTTCTTAGCAGTCTGCTTGCCGCCGATAGCTATGTTGAGCGTCAAACAGTCTTCACTCTGCCGATGGTGTTTTAAGATTGAACCTTCGTGCTCCACTTGTATCGCGGACGCGCCGAAATATATTGCCTCAAAAACTTCATCTGACTCCGGCAACGGCTCCGGCGCCTTCCAACGGCGTTCACCTACCGGCGGCTTTGCAAAGGGTATGCCGTCATAAATGACGCAGTTTTTTTCTTTAAAGCCGACGTAAATACCGGTTTTCGTTTTCACTGCGAATTTTTTATCGTAGTCGCCTTTAATCGGCTGATTCTCTTTGTTCCACCATTCAAGCTCATCAGGCTTTATCAAATCTTCATAAAAAAAGCCTTGACTGCCGTCACCGTAGCGCTTACGAACTTTTCTGACGCGGTACCAACGCAATGCCATGCTGAATGCAAAACCTAAAACTGCGGGAATGATTATGTACAGATACTGTTCAAACAAATAATCGTACATAGACAAGCTGTCCGATAATTCCAGTGCGACATATTGACCTGCAAGAAAAAATATGACAAACGCGAAGACAATTAATTTCTTCGTCACGTGGTTAGTTTGCACGGCTTTGCTGAAAATAATTTTTCGTGACGCCATATCAAGTACGCCGCCGACAAGCAGGCAACAAATGCCACTCTGCCACATTTCCCAGCCGAGAATGTTAGGAATTTCAAAACTTAAGCCGTAGCCTATCGCCGAAATGAAGGCGGTTATAAAATCATCAATCGTAAATATTTTTTTCATTTAACACCAATTAATCCGCGTCCTTGCTGACTATCTGTAACATTTAAGTAAGTCGCCGATATTTTAAATGGTATAACAATTTCTGTCAAAAGAGTTATTATTCAGAACTTTTTAAAGACCAGATAGTTGCGCTTGATTTTACAACGCCCAGTCTATAAACTAAAAATAAAAATTTAAAAAGGTGTTCATTATGAATGCGAAATTTGCCGAGACTTTAAAAAAATTGCGGACGCTTAAATCCATTTCTCAACGTGAGTTGGCGGAAAAAATTTTTTGTGACGCGCTCCACAATCGCCAAATGGGAAAACGGTTACAATCTGCCCGATGCATTTATGATTGAAAGGGTTTGCAAAGTTCTTGACGTGAATAAGTACGATTTGATAAAAATTTTGCTTGAAGGCGACGACGAATTAAACGTGATTCTTCTTGACGACAGAAAAATTATCGTGCGCGGTTCGTTGCCGGTTATCGAAGAAGTTTTGCCTAACGCAAATATCTTCGGCTTTACTCAACCGTCGGAGGCGATTGAATTTGCCAAAAAAAATAAAATCTCGTTAGCCTTCCTTGACATTGAACTGGGGAAAACTAACGGACTTGACCTTTGCAAAAAATTTTTGGAGATAAACCCGCACACAAATATAATTTTTTTGACCGCGTACGTGGAATATTCTTTCGAGGCGTGGAGTACCGGCGCAAGCGGTTATTTGTTAAAGCCGATTACGGTAGAAAATTTAAAAGCGCAGTTAAAAAATTTACGCTACCCCTTGCTGACCGAAGGTGAAATTTTGTGACGTTTCTGCATGTAATAAGTTTTTTTTCTTTGCGGCGTGATGATGGCGCTGATGATTTCAGGGCTTATCGTGTCGGTAGTAACGCCGGACGTTACAAATTGGAACAGAAAATTTTTTATCACGCTTTTCACGATTTTAACGCTGGTTGTAATTTCGTACTTCGTCGACTTACTTGCGTCAATGTATTCAAGTGAGGTAGTTGCCGAAAAAATTGCGGCGTTCTTGGAATATATTTCACTCCCCGTCATTATGCTGATGTTCACGGTTTTTTTGTTGCATAGTTGCGGCGAAGAGTGGCGCAGAAGTAAATTTTTTTATTCAATGCTGATTTTAGGCGTCACATTTTTAATTTTGCTGACAGTTACGCAGTTTACTGAAATTTTTTACTACGTCACGGCGGAAAATATTTTTTACCGAACCGAATTACATTTTATTTTAATGTTGCCGCTATGTTTAATGGCGCCTTTAAATTTATTCGCCGTAGCAAGACGCAGAAAAATTTTGTCGCGAAAATATTTTACGGCGTTTATGGTCAATACGTCGCCGATGACTTTCGCAATGCTTTTTCATACGGCAATTTTCAATCCGATAGTGGTTGCACTCGGCGTAACTTTTTCGGCGCTGGGAATGTTCATAATAATTTTACTTGACCATGTCGAACAATTTTTGCGGCAACAGCGTGAGATTTTTAATCAGCAGGCGAACATTTTGGTTTTGCAAATGCGCCCTCACTTTATCTACAACACGATGACAAGCATTTACTATCTCTGTTCGCAAAATTCGGAACTGGCGCAGAAAGTTATTTTGGACTTTACAAATTACCTGCGAAAAAATTTTATGGCGATTGCTTGCGAAGGGACGATTTCATTTTCTGAAGAGTTGGAGCATACAAAGGCGTACTTGGCGATTGAGCAGGCGCAGTTTGAAGAAAATTTATTTGTGAAGTACGATACGCCGCACCAAAATTTTAAAATCCCGCCGCTGACATTACAGCCGATTGTAGAAAATTGCGTTAAGCACGGACTTGACCCCGATTCGGAGCCGTTGCATATTTTAATTTCGACGCGTGAAACAGATGCCGGAAGTGTCATAGTTGTTGAAGATGACGGGGTTGGATTTAATTTTGGGGACGGCGGAGAAAATTTTGCGTTGAAAAATATTCAAAAGCGGCTTGAAATGTTTTGCAACGGGACGCTTGAAATTTATCCGCGTGAAGGCGACGGGACTGTTGTAAAAATTTTGGTAAATAGTAAATAGTAAGTAGTAAATAGTAAGTAGTAAGTAGTAAGTAGGGGCTGTTGAATAAAGTCAACGCGATAAAATTCAAATTTAAGAGCGGCATTAACCAGCGTCGATTCGTAACATTAACTCTACCGTAACGGTTAATCGCGGCAGTAACGCATAAATTACCGCAACGTAAAACGTGGACG
>JAFSZS010000166.1 GCA_017455645.1 Selenomonadaceae bacterium
ATTTAAAGACCTTGCAAAGTTATAAAGTGCTAGTGCATATGTACAAATGAACCGTAGGAACTACGGGGATAGCTCGGTAATGAAGTAAACTTATTTACTAGTCCCGAGAACCCCGCGATTTTAATCGTGGGAGGTTCAGATTTTCAGCAAACGTACCAACTTTGGACGTTATGCGATTCAGAAAATATAAATTAAATTTTTTCTAGCTCGTATCCGTTGCGAACGAGACCGGAGGTGTATTTTTTTGGCAAAAATTTTAAAGTTTAAGCCGAAATTAACAGAAGGCGAAAAATTCAGCTTGGTAAGGCGCGAGGCAATTTACACAGGGCTTGCACTTGCCGGGCTGATTATTTTTTGGTTAATTGCGGGATTCGGCTTGGCAAATGTTGACGCAAAAATTTTTCATTTGCCAATTTGGGCGGTTGCCGGTTCAATCGGCGTGTGGCTTTTTGCAATTTTGGCGAGCTACATTTTGAGCCACAAACTTTTCAAAGATATTGATTTGGGTGGTGATGAAAATGACAAATGAAGGCAGTTTCGCCGCACTGTTGCCGCTGGTAATTTTTATGGCGGTAATGGTCGGGATAAGCATTTTCGTCCGCCACCAACAAGCCGGTAAAAATTTTGTTGGAAATTATTTTATCGGCAACCGAGAATTGGGCGGCTTCGTACTTGCAATGACAACCGTAGCAACTTACAGCTCCGTTTCAAGTTTTGTAGGCGGTCCCGGTATGGCTTTTCAAATTGGATTCGGCTGGATTTATATGGCGGTTGTACAAGTTACGGCAATTTTTCTGGTACTTGGGATTTTCGGTAAAAGGGTTGCCCTGCTTGCAAGAAAATTCAACGCGGTTACAGTTGTTGACATAATCCGCGCAAGATTTAATTCAGATTTATTGGCGGCAATTTCGGCGTTTGTCATAGTTTTATTTTTCTGCAGTACAATGACGGCGCAATTTGTCGGCGGCGCAAAATTATTTTCTGCAGTTACAGGTTACAGCTACGAAACGGGCTTAATTTTATTCGGCTTGGTTGTTGTAATTTATACTTCGATTGGCGGTTTTCGCGCAGTTGCACTGACTGATACTTGCTGCGCGTTGATTATGATGGTCGGAATAGTTTTGTTGCTACATTATGTTTTACAGGCGGGCGGCGGCTATGAGCAAATTATGACTTCGATTGAAAATAATCATCCTGAAATGTTGGAGCCGTTTTCATTTGGAAATATGCCGTGGACAATTTATTTTACGCAATGGCTTTTAGTCGGAATTTGTACAATCGCCCTGCCTCAATCTGTCGTGCGCGGGATAAGCTACAAAAATACTCAAGGCTTGCACAGCGCAATGTTAATCGGTACGGTTGTTGTAGGCTTCATGAACATTGGAATAAATTTCACGGGGATTTTGGCGCACGGCGTTTTGACAGGCAGTCCTGCAGATTACGGCGGCGTTGACAATATAATCCCAACAACTATTGTAACTGTAATGCCAAAAGAATTGGTCGGGCTTGCGATAATCGGACCTTTGGCGGCGTCAATTTCGACAATTTCCGGCTTGCTGATTGTTGCGTCAAGTGCGATTATCAAAGATGTTTACCTTCATTACAACCCGAATACCGAAAGTTCAAAGTTAAGAATTTTATCAATGGCAACGACGGCGATAATTGGGGCGGCAGTTTTTGTAATAGCGTTGACGCCGCCGAGCTTAATTTGGCTGATAAATATGTTTGCATTCGGCGGGCTTGAAACTGCATTTTTCTGGACGCTTTTACTCGGTTTATTCTGGAAAGGCGCAAACAAGGCGGGCGCGATGCTGTCAACTGTAGGCGGAACAATCATATACTGCGCGACGCAGGCGGCGGGCTTTAAAATTTTGAACTTGCACCAAATTACAATCGGTATAACGGTATCGCTGATTTTATTTTTGATAGGCTCGTACTTTGGCAAAAATTCAGACAAAGAAACGCTTGAAAAATTTTTCCCCAAAAACTAAAATATTTGTGCAAAAGTAAGGACACGGCGTCCAAGGATGGACGCCGCCCGCGTAAATCACGTGATGTGATTTCAGCGGGTCGGAAGTTTCTTTCTTTTGGTAGGGTTTTCTTTCTTTGCAAAGAAAGAAAAGCCGTATTAAATAATAAAAAATGCTGTCTTGAAAAAGTTGACAACAAAAATTTAAAATATTAAACTTTGACTGAAAATTTAATAACTTTCTAAGAAATTGGTTTTAAAATTACCGTAGGAGGGTTTTAAATGGACGTAGCAATAATAATGGGCAGTGACAGCGATTGGGGCGTAATGAAAAAATCTGTTGAACTGTTGAATAGTTTTGATGTTGAGGTTGAATTAACGGTTGCCTCGGCGCACCGCACGCCGGAGCGAGTCAAGGAGTTTGTTACTCAATGTCACGAAAAGGACGTAAAAATTTTCATAGCAGCGGCAGGTTGCGCGGCACATTTGGCGGGCGTTGTTGCTTCGTACACCACGCGCCCGGTTATCGGCGTACCAATTAACGCAGAGCCTTTGAAGGGCTGGGATTCGCTTTTAAGTACCGTGCAAATGCCTTCAGGTATCCCCGTTGCAACCATGGCGATTAACGGCGCAAAAAATGCCGCGCTTTTCGCAACTGAAATTCTTGCACTGCGCGACGACAAATTTAAAAAGAAACTTGCAGAATACCGCGCCAATATGGTTAAAGAAGTCGAACGTAAGGCAGATTATGTAAAACGCGCCTTTGCTGAAATCAAAGCTAAAGATTAAAAAAAATCCCTCCCGAAAAAGGAGTGATTTACTATGAAAAAATTTTTAGTAGCCGCGGCAATAGCTTTAAGTATTTTTAATTTCACTGAAACTGAAGCCGCAACAATCGGCGCAGATAATGCCGAAATTGTCGAAATCAGCACGTGGACAAAATTTAGAGATCACATTACCGGCAGGCGAGCCCGCGAAAAAGAGCGTGAACGTTGGGAAAGAGAAAGGGAACGACACCGCTACGACAATCACGGCAGAGGGCGTTACAGCGACGGACATAGGCAACCACCGCCGCCACCGCGCCACGGACGTTACTAATTTTTTTACGGGCGATAAGTTCCCGCGGGAATGTATCGCCTTTTTTTGTTGACTAAAAATTTTTTATGAAAAGCGGCGTGAACACTCGCAACTTTAATCGTGAGATGAAACGCCACGATTGACTGTATTTTAAAAATATACTAAAATATTTTCAAAGATTAGACTTCCGCTTTGACAAAAATATATTAAGTAAGCGTGTAGACTTTAAGTCTTATCGTGTAGAGGCGACGTGGACACGCCGATAAGAATAAGGGCTTTGCCAAACTTCTTAAATGGAGAGCCGAAAAACTACTATCTCCTAGAAGCCCGCGACTCTGGTAGTGGGTGGTTCACTGTGTAGAATTAATTTACCGTAAATTAAAGTGTCGTAACTTGAAAGGAGAAAATTTTATGGAAAAAACAAAAGTTCTTTATGAAGGCAAGGCAAAAATCGTTTACGAAACTGACGACCCCGAAAAACTTGTTATCTACTTCAAAGACGACGCAACCGCCGGCAACGGTGAAAAGAAAGGCACTATCGAAGGCAAGGGCGCAATTAACAACGAAATGAGCACGTATTTTTTTAACCTCCTCAAAAATCACGGGATTCAAAGCCACTTTGTCGAAAAAATCAGCGAACGTGAAATGGTTGTTAAAATGTTGCGTATGATTGCCCTTGAAGTTGTTGTGCGCAATGTTGCCGCCGGAAGTTTGGCGAAACGCCTCGGCTTGCCTGAAGGTACGCCGCTTAAAACGCCCGTGCTTGAATACTGCTACAAAAATGACGAACTCGGCGACCCGCTTTTAAATCGTTATCATATTATGGTTTTGGATATTGCCCGCGTTCACGAACTTGACGAAATTGAACATATCGCCTTCAGCGTCAACCAAATTTTAATTAACTTCCTCAAGTCAAAAAATATCAACTTGATTGACTTCAAATTGGAATTCGGGCGCGACTCAAGAGATAAAATTGTTTTGGCAGATGAAATTTCGCCGGATAATTGCCGTTTCTGGGATATGACTACCAACGAAAAACTCGACAAAGACCGCTTCCGCCACGATATGGGCGGCGTTGAAGAGGCTTACAGGGAAATGCTTCATCGCGTTACCGCGTAGGAGGTGATTTTTATGTTGAAAAAATTTTTAATGGCGGGAATTTTAACAGGAGCTTTAATTTTTAATGCCGCGCCCAATAATGCTGAAGCTTATGATCATTACGTCGGATATTCAGAGGCGACCGGCTGGGAATGCTACGTTATAACTGAAACTATTGAGCGTTCCAACGATACAACCTACGTAACTTTGAAAATGATTAAACCAAGCGGCAATGAAAGTTACCTCGGTTACAGATTTTGGTATGATTCAAGCCGTGATGTTATGCGCTTTTCAAATGACGAAGGTTACAGCGGTATTGTCAATCGCTACGAAACGCCTATTGAATGGGAAATGTTACAAGTTATCAGACAATTTTAATTGAACATTGAAAATTTTTTGAAGGGAGTATACTTTTTTAGCGGTTGCTCCCTTATTTTTTTTGAAAGGATGGGGATAATTAAATGTCAGATAAAGAATTTGTTCTGAAGGTTCCTGTGCTCCTCATTATATTCAATCGTCCCGATACTACATACAAAGTTTTTGAGCGAATCCGCATGGCTAAACCGCCAAAATTATTTATTGCTTCTGATGGACCAAGAGCTAATAGACCCGGCGAAGCTGAAAAGGTTCAAGAATGTCGTAAAATTAAAGATATGGTCGATTGGGATTGCGAAGTTTACACAGATTTTTCCAAGGTTAATTTGGGTTGCAAGTATCGCCCTGCTTCAGCTATTACCGGAGCGTTCAACCATACCGACAAACTTATTATTTTAGAAGATGACTGCTTGGCGAATTTATCTTTTTTCAGATTCTGTCAAGAAATGCTGGATAAATACGAAAATGATAATCGTATTATGTCAATAAGCGGCGATAATGAATATGAATATGGACAATTTGAAGAAAGTTATACATTCAGTAAATTTTTTAAAGGCTGGGGCTGGGCAACTTGGAAACGTGTTTGGGATCTTTACGATATTGATATGAAAATTTGGCCTGAAGTCAGGAAGAATCATTATCTAAAATACGTAATGGATTACGAAAAGTATATCCATTATACAAACGAATTAAATCTTACATCTTCAGGAATGGATGCTTGGGATTATCAATGTGCACTTTTGCATTTTATGAATAACGCTCTCTGTATTATTCCCAAAGTCAATATGATAAGAAATATAGGTTGCGGGGCTAACTCGACACATTCAGCCCAATCAGTCTTAATAACGACAAAGTATCCTTACTATATGGACGAAGAATTAGAATTTCCGCTTGTTCATCCTACTATGATTTTTCCACGCGATAAAAAGCCTGAACCTGCTGAGCCGCGCTTAACCGTTGAAGATATGAACCTTGAAATTAACGAAAAAGAACAAAACTTTATGCGCCTGATTCAAAATAAAGACTATCAGGGAATTGTCAATTATTTTAAAAATATACTTGAAAATGAAAAATTTTTCCATGCAAGGTACGTTTATTTTTTTGCCTACGGTCATTTAATGCTAAAAAATTATTATCCTGCTGTACAGCTTGCCAAAGAAATTTTAATGTTAAATTTAAGACCCCCGCAAGATTTCTTCGTATTCCTAAACGTTTTATTGCAAAATGAGCAAAAAGCGGACGCACTTGAAATTTTAGACTTGATACTATCAAAATTAAGTAACATCAGCAATGAATTAAGAAATCAAATTACAGCTCTTATCAAATCTAACTTGAATATTTTCTCGCCTCAGAAGTATCCGAATATTGCTCGTAATATACAATTCTCTTATACCCCCCCCCTATCTTTTGATTAAAATTTTATGCTTAAGTTTAATTTTTTATAAAAATACTGATACAAAAAAATTTAGAAAATCGTATTAAAAATAGATTTGAAGGGGAAATTTTATGGAACAAATGACTTATAAAAATTCCGGCGTCGATATTGATGCGGGAAATGAATCTGTACAGCTGATAAAAAACGCCGTGCGCTCCACATACCGCGCTGAAGTTTTGGGCGATTTGGGAGGCTTCGGCGGGCTTTTCAAACTTAAAAATTATGACGAGCCAATTTTAGTTTCAGGCACTGACGGCGTAGGCACAAAATTAAAAATTGCTTTTATGCTTGATAAACATAACACGATTGGACAGGACGCCGTTGCAATGTGCGTTAATGATATTTTGGTACAAGGCGCGGAGCCGTTATTTTTTTTGGATTATTTGGCGGTAGGAAAATTGGAACCTGCGCGAGTTGCTGAAATAGTGGGCGGCGTGGCTAAGGCTTGCAAAGAATCCGGCTGCGCGTTAATCGGCGGCGAAACTGCAGAAATGAGCGGCTTTTATTCCGGCGGCGAATATGACATTGCGGGATTTGCGGTTGGCGTTGTCGAAAAGAAAAATTTAATCACTCCTGCGCGAGTCAAGGCGGGCGATATTTTAATCGGGTTGCCTTCAAGCGGCTTGCACTCCAACGGCTTCAGTTTGGTTAGAAAAATTGTTTTCGAGCATAAAAAATTTAAACCCGCTGATAAAATTCCCGAACTTGAAAAGACAATCGGCGAGGAACTTTTGACACCTACGCGCCTTTACCCTGCGACTTGCTTACCAATTATTCAAAAATTCGGCGATAAAATTCATGGAATGGTACACATTACCGGCGGCGGCTTTTATGATAACATTCCCCGCGCGCTTGCCGAAAATTGCGGCGCAGAAATTGAAATTAACTGGAATGTACCGACGATTTTTAAACTTTTGCAAAATTGGGGCAATGTTGATTGGCACGAAATGTTTAGAACTTTCAACTGCGGTATTGGTATGATTCTGATTGTCGATAAAAATTCTGTTGGCGAAATTTCAGAGCACTTACAAAACAGCGGCGAAAGTTTTTACAAAATTGGGCGCGTAGTAGAGGGCGCGGGCGTCAAGATTAGAGGCGATTTTTTCAATGATTAAGTTAGCAGTTTTATGTTCGGGGCGCGGTACTGATTTACAATCGATAATCGACGCAATTAACGCGGGAACTTTGCAGGCTGAAATTTCAATCGTGATAACAGATAAGCCGAATGTTAAAGCCTTGGAACGCGCCGAAATTGCCGGGATAAAAAATATTTGCATTGACAGAAAACTTTTTGACAATCGCGCAGATTTTGAGGCTGAACTTTTAAAAAATCTTGCAGAAATTGATTTGGTTGTACTTGCAGGCTTTATGAGAATTTTAAGCCCTGAATTTGTCAAAAAATTTACCGGCAGATTAATGAATATTCACCCTTCGTTATTGCCGTCATTCAAAGGCGCGCACGCTCACAGGGACGCGCTTGCTTACGGCGTCAAAGTTTCCGGCTGTACAGTTCATTTTGTGGACGAAGGCACAGACAGCGGACCAATAATTTTACAGGCGGCGGTTGAAGTCAAAGACGATGACACCGAAGAAACTTTATCTGCGCGAATTTTGGAGCAGGAACACATAATTTATCCAAAGGCAATTCAGCTTTTCGTCGAAGGCAGATTGAAAATTGACGGGCGCAAGGTTAAAATTTTGGAGGGGTGATAAAGTGGCAAAAATAGACGGCTTTAAACCGCAAATTTCAGAATTGATAGACTTGCTTAACCAACAAAAAAATATCGCCGAAAATTTGCTTGAAGGCTCCAAAGAATTTGACAGCGAAGGCAAATTTATAAAGGCGTGGCAGTTGTACCTTGAAAAACTTGACGAACAAGACACAATGCTTTTTAATTTGGCAAGAAATATGGAAGTTTCTTTTGAAAATGACTTGTACAAAAAAATCGTGAAATAAATTTGAGAGGGCTTGAATATGATGAACGCAAAAGAATACAAGCCGATTGTTGAAGAACTGATTGATTTAATGAATCGCCAAAAAAAACTTTCGATAGAATTGCTCGGCAAAGTTAGAATGGCTGACAAGGACGAAGAATTTTTGTGGGCAATTCGTGAACACCTTGAAAAAATTGACGAACAAGCCGAAGCGTTAGAAAAAATTGCACGAATGACGCAAGTTTCTTTTGAAGATGAAGAATTTAAAAGGATTGTAAAAAATGACTGTTGAAGAAATTATCGCAAGTTTTTATGACGGACGCCCAACTTTTGAAGACGCCGAATGGTTAAAAAATTTCCGCGCAATTTGTCAAGAAACTGTAAAAATTTGTATGGAAATTAACACGGTTTATCATACGCCCGAAGAAATTGTTAAACTGATGAGCAAGCTTACCGGTAAAACTGTTGACGAAAGTTTCAGAATGTACCCGCCGTTTTACGCAGATTTCGGCAAAAATATTAATTTCGGCAAAAATGTTTTTCTCAACAGCGGCTGCAAATTTCAAGACCAAGGCGGGATAACCATTGGCGATAACAGCTTGATTGGACATAATGTAGTTTTGGCGACGATTAACCATTCACTGAATCCCGCCGATAACAGAAAAATTTCCTACGCGCCGATAAAAATTGGAAACAATGTTTGGATAGGAAGTAACGCAACGATTCTGCAGGGCGTAACCATTGGCGATTGGGCAGTTGTTGCGGCGGGCGCAGTTGTTACCAAAAATGTTGAACCTTATACTATTGTTGGCGGTATTCCCGCAAAATTTATCAGGAGGGTTGAAAATGGAATTGAAAATTAAACGCGCAATAATCAGCGTATCAAACAAACTCGGCGCGGTTGACTTTGCAAAAAAATTAAGTAAAGTCGGCGTCGAAATTATCAGCACTGGCGGCACTATGAAGGCAATTCGGGCGGCGGGTATTCCCGTTACTTATGTCAGCGACGTTACGGGATTTCCGGAAATTATGAACGGGCGCGTAAAAACTTTAAACCCGAAAATTCACGGCGGAATTTTGGCAGTTCGTGATAATCCCGAGCACGTTAAGCAAATGCAAGAAAACGGTATCCTGCCTATTGATTTGGTTGCAGTCAATCTTTACCCTTTCAAAAGTACAATTCGCAAGCCGAATGTTACGCTTGAAGAAGCGATTGAAAATATTGACATTGGCGGACCTGCAATGATACGCGCCGCTGCCAAAAATTTTAAATTCGTTACGGTTGTTACAAATCCTGATTCTTATGACGAAATTGCAAAAATGATAACAGAAACCGGCGAAGTAAGCTATGAAACGCGCAAAAAATTAGCGGCTGAAGCGTTTGCACATACCGCAGATTATGATACCATGATAGCAGATTATTTATCGAGGAGCTGAAATTATGAGTTCGCCTATCAAAGTTTTTTTAGTATCACAGGGCGCAAATTACGAAATTGAAAAAGAAGGCGGTTTTATTTGGGCACCGCAAAAAGCCAAAAACGATAAGCCGCCGATGTTTTATTGGGAAACTTTAAAGCAGATTGACGCGGGCGATATTCTGATTCACTGCCTGCAGGGAAATGTTGTAGCAGTAAGCGAGGCAATGGCGCAAATTACCGAAGACGGCTGGCAAGGTCATTCAACCGCGCCGATGCCGGAAAATTTTACTGCCAATCGTCAAGAAGTGGACGGCTGGCTGGTAAAGTGCGAATATGTAGAATTAAATGCGTGGTTGCCGCTCGGAGTCCTGCGCGATACCATAGTAAAGTACAAGCGGGATAAACACAGTGCCTTTGATAAAAACGGCGACCTTAACGCCGGCTACTGTTACATTCTGGAAAATGAAATTGCCAACTCAATAATTGAAGAAATGTTTCATCAACAACCGACTTTGCGGCAGTTGGATTATTTGACAAGTTTTTTAGACAGCTGATTTTAAAAAATCCCCAAAAAAAGGCGGGTCAAAAAAGTTTTTAATATAAAACCTCGTGTAAGCCGCCGAAAACGCGTTGTCGTCAATTCTGGGGCTCATACGGGGCAAAATTTTTTACGATTTTATTAAAAACCAACTTTGCGGCAGTTGGATTATTTGACAAGTTTTTTGGACAGCTGATTTTAAAAATCCCCAAAAAAAGGCGTGTCAAAAAAGTTTTTAATATAAAACCTCGTGTAAGCCGCCAAAGACGCGTTGTAGG
>JAFSZS010000167.1 GCA_017455645.1 Selenomonadaceae bacterium
AATGGCAGAAAAAGATTTGGAAAGCCGCGTAAGCAGTTTAGAAACAAATTTTGCAGTTTTCGTACAGGAAATGAGAGATTTTAAAGACGAAATGAGAGACTTTAAAGCCGAAATGCGCCAACAAAACGAAATGCGCGCCGCCGAAATTGCTCGTACAGATGCAAAGATTGAAACGTCACGCGAAAAACACGATGCCGATATTAAGGAACTTAATCAAAAAATTGATGACAAATTTGATAAACTTTCTAATCAAATTCACACTACCGCAATAGCAACAATTTTAGGCGTCGGAGCTATTGTAGTAGCTGTAATGGGATTTGCATGGGCAATTTTTACTCCGGATAAAACTGAACCACCTGTACAAACTCCGCCCGCCGCAACTGCTCAAATTCAAACTGCAGATAACGCCGAATAAAAAAGAAAAGCCGCCGAAAAACAGGCGGTTAAACTTCAAATTAAAATTCCAGTGAAATTATATTGCGCCGTAATGAAACTGTCAAATTGCAGGAAAAAATTCCATTGCGGCGAATTTTTTATCAAAAAATAATGGAGCGTGATTGAAATGTCAGCAAAGGGCGATATGCTCGCGGGCAAATGGTACAATGCAAATTTTGATTCCGAACTTTTGAGAGAACGTATGATTGTCAAAGATTATTGCCTTGAATTTAACAATACCCCAATGAAAGATTTGGGCGCACGCCGTGACCTCCTGCGCGAAATTTTGCAGAATGTTGAAGTTGAACAAGTGGAAATATTGACGCCGTTTATTGTTGACTACGGTTACAATGTTTTCATGGGCGCGGGCTGTTTCTTCAATCACAATGTTTACCTTATGGACTGCGCGAAAATTACATTCGGCAAAAAATGTTTCGTAGGTCCAAATTGCGGCTTTTATACTGCGCTGCATCCGCTGGACGTTGCAAAACGCAATGCCGGCTTTGAGCAGGCAAAACCAATTACAATAGGCGATAATGTTTGGCTCGGCGGCAATGTCGTAGTTTTGCCGGGCGTAACAATCGGCAGTAATTCGGTTATCGGCGCAGGCTCCGTTGTTACAAAAAATATTCCCGCCGGAGTTGTAGCATTCGGCAACCCTTGCAAAGTTGTTAAGGAAGTTCCAAATCTCGGCAAGGGCGAACGTAAGTAAAAAATTTTGACTGAAGATAAAAAGGCGGCGCGGCTGTAAATTTGCTTGAGCCGTCTTTTTTTATAAATTAAATTCATAACAGAAAGGTTGTTGGGATTGAAAAGGGAACTGATTCATCTTGAAAACGTGGTTAAGAAATTTGGCAACTTAACGGTTCTTGACGAAATTGACTTGACGATTTACGAAAACGAATTTGTAACACTGCTGGGACCTTCCGGCTGCGGCAAGACAACTTTGCTTAGGATTATCGGCGGCTTTGAAACGCCTGACGCGGGCAAAGTTATTTTCGGCGGAAAAGATATTACAAACGTTCCGCCCAATCGCCGCCCAATTAATACCGTCTTTCAGAAATATTCGCTCTTTTCACATATGAACGTTGAAGAAAATATTTCCTTCGGTCCAAAAATAGCCGGTAAATCTGCAGATTATATCAAAGACAAAGTTAAATATGCTTTAAAACTTGTTAATCTTGACGGCTACGAAAAGCACGACGTTACAAAGTTAAGCGGCGGACAACAGCAAAGAATTGCAATAGCCCGCGCCATTGTCAATGAGCCGAAAGTTTTGTTGCTTGATGAGCCTTTAAGCGCACTGGATTTAAAACTTCGCCGCGCTATGAGAAATGAACTTGTCAGAATTAATCGTGAAACCGGAATTACTTTTATTTTTGTCACGCACGATCAAGAAGAAGCCCTTTCAATGTCTGATACAATAGTTGTAATGAATCAAGGCTACATTCAGCAAGTCGGCACGCCGGAAAATATTTACAATGAGCCGGAAAATGCCTTTGTTGCGGATTTTATCGGCGACAGCAATATTATTGACGGCGTTATGGTACGTGATAAGTTGGTTAGGATTTTGGGCAGAGAATACCCCTGCGTTGATATTGGTTTTCCCGACGAATGTCCCGTTGATGTTCAAATTCGCCCTGAAGATATAACTTTGACTGAACCCCGCCCAGACGCTCTCACAGGCTCTGTAACGCGCGTTGTCTTTTGGGGTATGTCTTATGACATAACAGTCGACGCAGGCGGTTTCTCGTGGCTTGTACAGTCCATACACGGGCGAAAAATCGGCGAGCAGGTAAGTTTACACCTTGACCCCTACAATATTCAAATTATGGCTAAGCCGCAATCTGAAGATGAACAAATTGCTAAGGAAATTTAAATTATGGAAGAATATTACAAAGATGACAGCGCGGCACTTTTCCTCGGAAACAGTTTTGAAATTTTGCCGCAAATGAAAACTGAATCAGTTGACGTGATTTTTGCAGACCCGCCTTATTTTCTTTCAAATGACGGAATTACTTGCAGCGGCGGTAAAGCTGTTTCTGTCAACAAAGGCAACTGGGATAAAATTTCCACGCTCGAAGAAAAACACGAATTTAACCGCCGATGGATTAAACTTGCAAAAAATATTTTGAAACCCGACGGCACAATTTGGATTAGCGGCACTTTGCACAATATTTTTTCTGTCGGTATGGCGTTGGAGCAGGAAGGCTTTAAAATTCTGAACAATATCACGTGGCAAAAAACTAATCCCCCGCCAAATATATCTCGCAGATATTTTACGCACAGCACTGAAACTATTTTATGGGCGCGCAAAAATGATAAATCTGCGCGACATTTTTTTAATTACAAACTTATGAAAGAATTAAACGGCGGCAAGCAAATGAAAGACGTTTGGACGGGCAATTTAACGCCGCAAAGAGAAAAAACTTTTGGCAAGCATCCTACTCAAAAACCTCTGTACTTGCTTGAAAAAATTTTATTGGCGTCAACTCAAGAAAACGATTTGGTTTTAGACCCGTTTTGCGGCAGCGGCACTACCGGCGTTGCTTGCAAAATTTTAAAAAGAAAATTTATTGGAATTGATTTAAACGAAGATTTTATAAAATTGTCGAAAGAAAGGTTGATTCACGCCGATGAGTACAAGAAATTTTGAAGATTGGTTTAAAACTTTTCGTGCGTCAATAAATGAGTACGAGTATTACACAGATTTTGCCAAAGTTTATGAGCAAGCCGAAAAATTGAAGGTTGAAATTTATATTTTAAATTCACTTATCAATTCGCCAAACATTGAAAGCGATTTTGAAAAACTTTTAGCCGAATATCCAAAATGCTTGAAAGTTATACCAATTCTGTTGGCTGTTCGTACAAAGAAAATTTTCTGCCAAGATGACAATGGAGAAGTATTTTATAATTTCGCCAAAATTACTCAAACGGTTGAGCAGTATAAATATTTTATGCGCCGTACAGGGCTTTTTGATTTACTGCAAAACCACGTTATCAGTAACCTTTATGATTATGTTACCGGCGTTGAAGTCGGTCTTGATTCTAACAGCAGAAAAAATCGCGGCGGCAAACAAATGGAACGTCTCGTTAAAGGTTTTCTTCAAATGTCGAATGTTGAATTTTATGAACAAATGGAAATAGACGAAATTGAAAGTAAATGGCGCGTTGATTTATCCGCAATTTCGGCAGGAGGAATTTCAACCAAACGTTTTGATTTTGTCGTTAAAACTTCAACTGAAATTTTTCTCCTTGAAACCAACTTTTATGCTGAAGGCGGCTCAAAATTGAACGAAACCGCGCGAAGTTACAAAATGCTCGCGCAGGAAACACAAAAAATTGAAAATGTCCATTTTATCTGGATAACTGACGGCGAAGGCTGGAAAAAAGCAAAAAATAATTTACAGGAAACTTTTTTGGAACTCGACACGCTTTATAACATAAAAGATTTAGAAAACGGAATATTTGTTAAGCTTTTTACATAAAAACTGGAAAGGAAGTTGATAAATGTTTCATTCGGTAACAGTAAGAAATTTATTTTTGGCTCCGTTCGTAATTTGGGCGGGGATTTTTATTTTTGTACCGCTGATATTTATAATTTGGTACGGCGTAACAGACGCGGCAGGCGAATTTTCTCTTGAAAACCTTGCAATGATTTTTCAAACAGAATTTTTCCGCTCGCTTGAAATGTCGGTGTTGTTGGCGTTTGTAAGTACGGCGGTTTGTTTAATTTTGGCGTACCCGCTGTGCTTAATTTTGGTGGAGCGTGCGAAAAGCGCGGGCTTGATAATAACTTTGCTTTTCGTTTTGCCGCTGTGGATGAACACTTTACTTTCAACAATGGCTTGGCAGACAATTTTGGAAAAGAACGGGATTTTGAATCAGATTTTAAGATTATTTTCGTTGCCGGATTTTACCTTGATAAACACTTCGGCGGCGGTAGTTTTGGGAATGATTTATAATTATCTGCCGTATATGGTCCTGCCGCTGTACGTGGCACTTTCAAAAATTGATACAAGCGTAATTGAGGCGGCAAAAGATTTGGGCGCGTCAACGTGGCAAACTTTTTTGAAAGTGATTCTGCCGCTAAGTTTACCGGGCGCAGTCAGCGGCGTTACAATGGTTTTCATACCGGCGTTGACAACTTTTGCGATAAGCGCACTTTTGGGCGGCGGCAAACTTTTATTAATCGGCAACGTCATTGAGCAGGAATTTACTTTTGAGTATGACTGGAATTTGGGCGCGGCTCTGTCAATCGTGCTGATGATTTTTATTGTGCTGAATATGATTTTAACTTTTATTTTCGACAAGGAGGAGATTTAGGAAACAGGAAAGCAGGAACCAGGATACAGATTAAAAATTTCAAAACCCTGTTTCCTGTCTCCTGTCAGCTGTTTCCTTAAATGAAAGGAGCTAAAAATGTCAAAATTAAAAACAATCTACCTTGCAACAATATTCCTGTTCCTGTACGCGCCAATAGGAGTTTTAATCGCGCAGTCCTTCAACGAGAGCCGATACCGCGGGCACTGGACGGGATTTTCTCTAAAATGGTACGAATCGCTTTTTGAAAATGAAGAAATTTTGGACGCGCTGTCAAATACAATTTCGATAGGATTTTTTTCAGCATTAATTGCAACGATTTTGGCGTTGGTAACTTGTTTAGCCCTGCGCGAAGTCGGGAAAAAATGGCGGGCAATGTTTATGAGCGTGGCGAACATTCCAATTTTGAACGCGGATATTGTAACGGGAATATCGCTGATGCTTTTATTTTTGGGAATGGGTATAAAACTCGGCTACGGTTCAATTTTATTGGCGCACGTGGTTTTTAATGTACCGTATGTAATGCTGTGCATAATGCCGCAATTAATGGCGTTGGATAAATCTTTTTATGAAGCGGCGTTAGATTTGGGCGCGTCGCCTTTCAAGGCTTTTACAAGCGTTGTATTGCCGGAATTAAGACCGAGCATTTTTGCGGGATTTTTATTGGCGTTCACAATGTCGGCTGACGATTTTATAATAACGTACTTCACGCGGGGCGCGGGCGTCGATACATTGCCGACAGAAATTTATTCAGAATTGAAATTGGGGATTCACCCCGAAATGTACGCGCTGTCAACGCTTGTATTTTTCACGGTTTTAATTTTCGTGATTCTGTTTGCAATTAACCGAAAAAAATTGGACGGTGATATTTTATGACAGAAAAAATTTTTGCCGCGCTGATTTTTATAACGTACTTCACGCGGGGCGCGGGCGTCGATACACTGCCGACAGAAATTTATTCAGAATTGAAATTGGGGATTCATCCCGAAATGTACGCCCTGTCAACGCTTGTATTTTTACGGTTTTAATTTTCGTGATTCTGTTTGCAATTAACCGAAAAAAATTAGGGGAGGAAATACTTTAATGACTAATTTAAATTTAAAAAAATTTCTCCTTATCTTTTCCCTACTCCCTATTCCCTTATCCCTAATAAGCGGTTGCAGTTTTGACGAAGACGACACCGAAGAAAATGCTGTATACGTGTACAACTGGGGAGATTATCTTGACCCGGCAACTATTGAAAAATTTGAGGAAGAAACGGGAATTTCGGTAATTTATGACGAATACGACACAAACGAAAGTATGTACCCGCGAATTGCCGAGGGCGCAGTTCATTATGATGTAATTTGCCCTTCAGATTATATGATTCAGAAAATGATTGCCAACGATTTATTACAGCCGCTGGACTTTGAAAAACTTCCCAACGCAAAAAAATATATCGGCGCAGATTTTTTTGAGCAGTCGAAAATGTTTGACCCGGAAAATAAATATTCGGTGCCGTATTGTTGGGGAACTGTCGGGATAATGTACAATAAAAATTTGGTTGAAGAGCCGGTTGACAGTTGGAAAATTCTTTGGGACGAAAAATATAAAAATGAAATTCTAATGCAAGATTCCTCACGCGACGCGCTTATGATACCGTTGAAATTAATGGGGCGCAGTTTGAATGAAACTGACAAAGACGAAATTGCAAAGGCGCGGGATATGTTAATAAAGCAAAAGCCGCTTGTGCAGGCGTACGTTGTAGACGAGGCGAAAGACAAATTAATTTCCGGAGAAGCAGCGTTAGGCGTGGTATTTTCCGGCGAAGCTTTAATGATAATGCTTGAAAATGAAGATATGGATTTTGCTGTACCGAAGGAAGGTACAAATTTTTGGATAGATTCTTGGGTAATTGCGCGGGACGCAGAAAATGTTGACAACGCGCACAAATTTATAGATTTTATGTGCCGCCCCGAAATTGCCGTGATAAATTTTGACCATTTGGGTTACTCGACGCCGAATATTGCAGTTCGTGAACTTGAGAAAGACGAAAATTATAAAAATTCGCCCGTTGCCTTCCCCGACCCGTCAATTTATGAAAACCAAGAAACTTATCAATATTTGGGTAATGAAATGGACAGATTTTATAATCGGCAGTGGATGCGGGTAAAAGTTGAATAGTTTACAGGTTTTATACTCATCTAGAAATCGCGCAGGACACGCGCACAAAAAAATTTTTGGTAAAATAAAAAAGCGGCACAATCGCCGCTGATTTTTTTTTATACGCGCATTTCGCCGTGATGTTCCAGCCAATTTACAGACAAAACATTTTGCTTAGATTCAATTTCTTTTATTAGTGCGTCTTTGTTTTGGGCGTCAACTTCAAAAATAAATTCACGCTCATTATTTTTAACGCTGATTGAACTTTCTTTGGCGTTTGGATTTTGCCGCAAAATAATTTCTGTAACTTGCTCCGCGTCAATATTCATTGAAGTTCTTACAATTAACAAGGCGGAAGATTTCACGCCGCGCACTCTTTCCAATATCCAAAGCATAGCCGTCATTATCATACAAAGTACCATTCCCAAAACGTACAAATTGACGCCGCAAACGATACCTTCAGTGATTGACCAAAATAAATATAATAAGTCCATTGGATTTTTTACCGCGGTACGAAAACGCACGATTGACAGCGCGCCGACCATACCTAAAGACACCAACAAATTTGACTGCATTGCTATCATAACCGCGGCAACAATCACGGTAAGCCCAGCCAAAGTTATATTTAAATCTTTTGAATAAAATGCTTTTTTGGTAAAGTGTCTGTACACCAAAAAAATATATCCGCCAATCACACAAGCCAAAAACAATATCAAAAAAATTTCCGGCAAAGAAAAACCGCTTGCGCCCGTGAAATGCTCCAGTACTCGATTTTTTATTATATCTTTAAATGACATGAATACCCTCCTTTCAATTTGAAAAAATTTCCCGGCAGATTCTGTATTTGGAATTTGCCGTTTGCCACATGCTGTTAATTTCTAAACTCTGCGCTATAAATTTTGGAAGAAATTCATCATATTTGACTTCCAAAACTGTACCGGTTCCTTCCGGATAATCATAGACTAAATTTTTGTCGCCGAAATATTTAAGTTGGTTGCTCCCTCTCAAATTGCTGTCAAAAGTAATTCGCACATTTCCGGCGGGATAAATAAAAGCTCTGCGTTCGTAAGTTACTATAACTTTTGGACGCAAGCCTCGCTCCACAATCGCCAAATTAAAAAGCGTGCGTGCGTTATCCAAATCATTTGGGCTTTCTATAGTTTCGCCGTTCAGCAATTTTGAAAGTTCGGCGGCAGAAATTTTTTGCGCCTTTTTCAAAACGCGGTTGTACTGCTTAAATTTTACTTCCAACTTTATAACTTTGAAAGAATCGTTATAAATTCTGATACGGTATTTTTGACGAATTGGGTTACCGTCAACCGTGTCGCGCAGGTGAGTATCTGAAATGTCATCAAAATAAACGCTGCTGATTTTATAGCCCGCTTCATTGGAGTTACTGTCAGGCGATAAAATAGTTTCAATTCGATTTCTCAACAGCCAAAAATCAGTCATGGGTAAAACATATTTATCTTCCACTCTGTACATAATTTATTTCCAATCGTCATTTTTTAATTTTTTATCTATTAAATTAATTCTGTCTTCCAATAATTTCAAATTAAAATTTATTTCTTCTTCAACGCCGGAATTTTTTATTTTCCAGCGGGAATAATTTAAATCCCAACTTTCTTGATAAGCGGCTAGTTGCGTTTTTTGTAATTCATCCAAATCCTCGCGCAACGCCGGTAAAATTTTATCTTTGTTAGAATAAAATTCATCTTTGTAGGCTTGCTTAAAAGATTCAATTCTGAAAAGTAAATCCATATAAATACACCAATAATGAGGAAAGCTCCAACTTTCAAGCACTCTGAAAGAACTGTCAAAATCCCAGAGCGGTCCCATTTTAATTTTTGTGGAAGTTGGATTTTCTAAATCAAAATCGTACTTGTAAAAATATTTGTTACTTCCTGCGCCATCAACCGTACCGACAAGATCGTGAACTAAAACCCATTTTACAAAAGATTCAACGTCAATATAATCAGCGTAACGTTCATCTTTGGATTTTAAGTGAGGTTCCAAATCTTGCAGATAATTTTTCAAATTTTGCATATCAGTTGGTGTAAGATTTTTTTGTTTAGGATATTTGAAAGTGAACCCGTATTTTTTGTCGGTTAAATTAGTTTTAAAAAATTTTGTATCTGGTCTCCAAAAGTAAGGATCATATTCAAAAAGATAACCGGATTTGCTGATATTTACTCTGTTTCTTCCGCGCTTTACGGATTCCGATAAAATATAACAACCGCGCCATTCGCCATTGAAAACTAAATTTACATAGCGAATTTTTGGTTGCCATTCCACTTGAAAAATATTTGCAAGAACCGTAACAAAATAAGTCTTCAAAGTGTATCCTGTATTTAACAACGTCCATTCTTTGTCAGCGTAAGCATTGCCCATTTCCAACAAGTCTAGGGGAGAATTAAGTTTCAATTTGTAGGGCGAATTTTCATCTTTTGCACTGCTATTTCCGCGCACTCGAATTTTAGCTCGTGATTCGGCAATTCTAACGCCATTTTTGAACATCATCATTTCACAATCAAGTAATTCATTTTCTACGCTGGTTTCTCCCAGTACTTCCGGTGGTTTGTTTGCCATTTTAAAAGTTGGAAATTTGCCGTTGCGCGTATTAATTGAAATAATTGGAAGAGTCGGCAATTTGGCATAATCCAAAAAAACTGCGCGAGTTTCAGCCTTTCCAATAATTTCATTGTCATTTTTTAGTACCACTTTTATATCATAGCCCTTGCCGTGTTTTCCGCCCAAAAAAGAATAACTGCCGTCATCAGCCGGAAAATTTTTTACTTCAGATACGTCTTCGCCTTTTAATGTAACTTCTACGCTGTCAAATTTTTTCTTATCGATTAAAATTTTCCAATCAATTTTAATTTCGCCGTCAAGATTTTTTATTGAACATTCTATTGTTTTTTCCGGCAAATCTTGAGCTTTATTTGAATCAATTTCAAAAATTATTGCCATCGCCAAAAATATAAATACCGAAAATCCCAACAATAAATTTTGCCGTGATTTTACTTTGTTAAGTGCCATAATTCACCACTTTTAAATTTTAAGATTACCAGGGTTGCGGCGTCATTGGAGTTACCACGCCAAATTTATAGCCCAAATTTCTAAGCATATGAATCATTTCCGGCAGAGCCTTTGCAGTTTCTTCTTTGCCGGCTTTTGAGTGCATTAAAATTATCAAAGTGCGCGGCGGATAATCGCCAATTTGTTTTTTGACGTTATTAACTTGAGTTGAGGCGTTGGGGACGCTTGCAGTTGCGTCTTCGGTGCAAATATTCCAGTCATATTCAACATAGCCGCTGGCGTCAACCATATTCCAATAATCATTGTTGAAAACTCCTGCTGTACCGCCCGGCGCGCGAATTATCAGCGGACGAACGCCGGTATATTTTTTTATAATTTCGTCTGTCTTTTCAAATTGTGCGATAAAGTCCCACGGCGATTTATAAAGTTCGCTGTAAACGTGATTGTAGCTGTGGTTGCCTATAGCGTGCCCTTCCTTGAAAATTCTTTGCAAAACTTTTGGATTTTGTTCAACCATATTACCGAGCACAAAGAAAGTTGCCTTGACATTTTCGCGCTTGAGAATATCCAAAATTTGCGGAGTAACTTTATCGTCGGGACCGTCGTCAAAAGTCAAATATGCAACTTTTTCTTGTTTGTACGGCGCAATTTCCGGCAAAGTAATTTTCAAGCCGAGTTTTTCTCTATCTTCAATGCTGTATTTGTCATAAATCGGTTTATCAATTTCATTAATTTGCAAGTTTGAAAAATTTTCATCTGCCAATAAGTAATTTGCATTTCTCGAAGGATTTATTTCATCTAACACTCGCGCAGATTTTGCAAATACGTTTTCGTTCATAACTTCTTGATTTGTGTATCCGCTTATCGAAAACACCGCCAATATTACCATCGTGATAAAAAATTTCTTCATTGTCAGCCCCTCCAAAACTGAAAATTATCTGAATTTCTTTTATTATAACCACAAAAAAAAAATTGTCAAAGTATTTAGCTGGGGTTGTAGATTAATTTTTAATTAATTGGAGGGTTTTTGATTTTATGTAAAAAAAAGCCGACACCCTGAAAGAGTGCCGACTAAAATTGTTCCACCTGTTGTTCATTTAACTCCCTAATCGCCCGACTTGATTAACTGAATTATCGAGCATTGTATCTTGTGTAGTCACAGCTTTTGCATTTGCCTCGTAAAGCCTGTGATTATGTATTAACTCAACCATTTCACGAACAATTTCGACGTTCGATTTTTCTAACATACCTTGCATAATTTCGCCGGTTGCAATTTGCGGCTGCGCACCGTTTACGGCGTAGAAAAGATTATCGCCCTGTTTTTGAACAGCCAAGCGATTATCAAACTGTACAACTTGAATCTGCACAGGAATTTGATTCTGCTCAATTTGAACAGTCAAAGGATCACCATTAACAAAAATGGAGCCGTCGACATTAATTGTAACTCTTGAATTTGAAACATCCGGCGGAATAGTAATTGCGTTGCCTTGCCTGTCAAGCAAGTTATAGCCGCGAATATCTTGCAAAGTACCTGCTTGATTTCTGAAAAAAGCACCGTTGCGGGTGTAGCGTATGCCCTGCGGTGTTTGTATTGCAAAAAAACCGTCGCCGGCAATAGCCAAATCAAAGGGGTTGCTTGTACTTTCAAAGGAGCCCTGCGAATGGTCAACTGCAATTTCGTCGGTGTAAGAGCCGAGCCCGAGTTTTCCTATTGTTGGGGCGTTTTGTTGGTCAACCTTAAAGCCTTTAATTTTGGTAATATCGCCGCTACCCGTGCCGAGGAGTCCGCTTGATTGAACGCCGCCGTTGCCGTCGTCGTGGTCGTAGACGCGCTTAAGCAACATATTTTCAAAATCTTTGTGAACGGCAGTATCTTTTTTGAATCCGGTAGTTGCAGCGTTTGATAAATTATTTGCTATTACGTCGGTGCGCCGTGCCTCTGTTATCATACCGGTTGCCGCCGTGTAGAGTCCTCGCCACATCGTGTACCACTTCCTTTGTAAGGGGTTTTATTGAGTCATTTCAGCTGAAATTTCGTAGTTCCTTCTACCAAATTCTTTATCGTCATTTCAAAGTTTTTAGTTAAATTAAGGAATTCTGATAAAAAATCTGCGCGAAATTACTTTTCTTCAAATTTGTTTTCAGAATTGTTGTAAGTGTAATTTGTATCGTCAATGTTAAAAGTTGTGCCGCTGTTAGTATCAAGGGACAAAGAGCCGCCGCTTGCAAAATTAAGTTTAAGCGAAGAATCAGTTGCAGTAACCGAAATTTCATCTAAAGTAATTCCGATTAATTGAACAGTATCATTTTCGCCTGCGCCTTGAATAATATCTCTGCCGTTGCCACTTTGATAAATGAACAAATCGTCGCCCTCGCCGCCAATTAAAGTATCGTTGCTTGTGCCGTTGCCGCCCCATAAAGTGGAGCCGCCCGCGCTTGCCGTGATAACATTGTTTCTGTTATTACCAACTAAAGTAGCATTGCCGCTAAATTCTGAAGCGTCAAGATATTTTATATCGCCTTCAAATTGTGCGTCGCTGTTTTCGTCATTGTTAAGATAAATTGAAACTTCAGAATCAATATCCGCAACTGTAACGCTTGCATTTTTGCCCGCTGCCCAATACAAATTTGCAACGCCGTCGTAATTCAGTTCATTTTGTCCAACTTGTGCAACGATTGTATTTTCGTCGGTATATTCGCTTACAAATTGTAAATTTTGATTTGCGCCGTCTTCAATTTTTATCTTGCCGCCGTCATTAAATTTCAAAACTAAATCTTCGCCATCGATTGCTACGCTTTCAATTTCAGCATTTTTCGTGTTGACAATATCTGCATTTTCACCCGTGCCAAATTCAAAATTGGAAATTATATCTTTGCCGTCGCCAAATTCGTATTCAAAAGTATCTGCGCCTTCGCCGCCAACAAGTGTATCATTGCCCTTGCCGCCATTGAGTACAGAGCCGCCCGCGCTTGCCTTGATAAGATTGTATCTGTCATTGCCGCCCAAAGTTGCCGCGCCGCTAAATTCTGAAGCGTCAAGATATTTAAAGTCGCCTTCAAATTCTGCGTCGCTGTTTTCGTCATTGTCAAGCGAAAGTGAAACTTTTTCGGCGTCAATATCTCCAACTGTAACACTTGCACTTTTTCCCGCCGCAATATATTTATCCGCCGCGCCGTCATAATTCAATTCTTTATCGCTAATTTGTACGGTAATTGTATCGTCGCCGTCTGCAAGTTGGAAATTTTTATTTTCGGCGTCGTTAATCTGTACGCGCCCGTTGTCATTTTTCAAAAGAACATCGCCATCAATAATTTTGACTTTGGAAATTTCATCTTCAAGTTGAAGTGTATCTGCGTCGCCTTCGCTGTCAGTGAAATTGAAATTGTCAATAACAGTTACGCCTTCAGTAAAGTTTACAGTAGAGCCGCCTTCTTTTGACATTTTTATAAGATTTACACCGCTGCCCGCGTCAATGTAACTGCCCTTGCCGGCGTAAACTGTATCATTGCCGGAGCCGCCCAAAAGTGTAGCATCTTCAACTTCAGCCGCCAAGGAAGAGCCGCCGCCTATCAAAATTAAATCGTCTTTGCTGTCGGAGCCGTCAACTTCTGCATTGCTTTCTGTAGCAAATCCAATTTTGTTTAATTCATCTGCGGGGTTGTAAATGTTGACAAAGTTATTTTCAAGTTCAACTGTTGCGTTGGCAAGGTTAATTTGCCCGTCGTCGAATTTTACGCCGACTTGTACGTCTTCGATTGTCAATTTTATTCCCGCGTCATTTTCCAGCGGTTTATAATTTTCAAGTTTGACAGTGCCGCTCGTTGCAATAATTTTATCGTCGCCGCCCGCGTCCATATCAAATGTAACATCTTCACCCGCTGTAACAAGTGAATCATTGCCTGCGCCGCCGGTAACCGTTACAGGCGCGTCTGTTGCTTCGATAACTGCCAAATCGCCGCCTTCGCCCAAAGTTATTGTTGTGTCACTTTCCATTGTTTCAGGAACAACTACAGCGTTTTTGCCTTTCGTACTTTCAACCGTGTAGCTGTCTGAATCTGTAAGAGTTACAGCTTTATCATCTGAAATTTTAAACTCGTCAAGAATTTCTTCAGTTGTAGTTTCTGAATTGATTTGCGGATTTTCGGCGTCGTAAATGTAAGCATAATTTTCTGTAACGCCAATAATTGTATCGTTAGCCTTCGCCTTTAATTCTGTATCGTTGACGCTGTAATTTCCTGCGCGACTAACTTGCAAGCTTGCATTTGCGTCAAGTCCCAAAATTTCTCTGTCTGCACTAATTACAACGCCGTCGCTATCGCTGCTTAATGTGTAGCCGTACTCATTCAAAGTCAAGCCTTCAGCCGTCATAAGTACCGCTGCAGTTTCGTCATCTGTAGTAACTGTTGCAACTTCAGTAATGCCGCTGACAATCAATAAACCGTCATAATTAGAAATCGTGGCGTTATCCGCGCCGTTGGAAATTGCAAGCGCAGAATCATTAACTTTTGTCAAACCGTTTAAGTTGCCTGAAACTACGCCGTACAAATCCAAAACGCCGCCTACACTTGCCGTACCGTCATTTGAAAAATCAATGTCAAAGGTTACGCTTTCATCATTTGAAATTGTAACTGCACTTTCGCCGAATGTTACAACGCCTTCTTCATCAGTTACAAATTTAAAGCCCGTGCCGGGTTCGTAAGTTTCGCCGTCAACTTCAGCCGTTACTTTTATTTGTGCGCCATTGGAAATTCCCGATACAATCGTTGTGCCTCTGCTGTGCGCCGCTATGCTGTAGTCATCGTCATTGTCGATTGAAATATTTTCTGTAAATGTTTTGCCGATGTAAGACACGGGGTCGCCGTACATTTCAACTTCTTCAGCGGTTATCTTATGTGAAACTGAATAGCCGCCGTCAATCGCTGAAACTGTAACGCCGCTTTCTACATCTGTAATAAGTTCAAAAGTTTGCCCGTCTAAAGTTGCTGTACCAATTTCGTTCATAATAAGGGAAATTTCGCCGTCAGTAATTTGTACTTTGCCCGCGCCGGTAATTTCTGCGCCTTCATATTCAATACCTGCGCCCGCGTCAAATGTAATTGTATCGTGATTGCTAAGATAAACAGTTATATTGTCTTCAGTGCTTGTAATTTCAGTGCCGTTCAAATTGTAAGTGCCGGCTGTTTCAAGTATGAAATGATATTCATCAGCCGCCGAAGTAAGATTTATTCCTTCAGAAAGATAAGCGTTGTGATAAGTTCTGCTGTCGTCAACTTCAATGCTTACAGTGCCTTCACCGGTAATAACGAGGCTGCCCGCGTTGTTGACTTCGCCGGTTAAAGTTGTGCCGTCTGTGCAAGAAATAATATTGCCGTTTGAAGTAAGTTCCAAACTTGCCGCTTCGCCTTCAACTTCATAATGGAAAGGTCTTTCTTGATTCAGCACAAGTACATTTCCCGCAATGGAAGTATCGCCGTTGAAAATAACGTAGTTGCCGCTGAAAGTCAAAGAGCCGTCAATGCTCGTATAATCGTGAATTACATTGTTGCCAACGTCCAACTGTACACTCATTGAATCAGCGGCAGTCGGGGCAACAGTTACGCCGCCGTTTTCGTCAACAGTGATTGTGCCGCTGTCTTCAGTATTGGGCGAAATTGTCAATGTGCGGTTGTCTGCCAATTCAAAAATAATTGTATCGCCATCAGGCAGATAAACTTCAACATTTTCTTTTTCAGTTGTAACCGTGTTACCGTTCAAAGTATACGTGCCGGCGTCGCGCAGGATAAATTTATAATCTGTAATTGAAGTCATATTAATTCCCGCGTCAAGGGAAATTGAGTGCTCGCCGTCTACAACTTGACTAAGAATCGTCCCGCCGCCGTTTATCGTCATAATATCTTCGTCAACTTGAACAGTGAAAGTTGCGCCGTCTTCCGCTTCATAAGTCATTTCAGCATTGGCAACAGTAGCAGAGCCTGAACCTTCGCTTGCAGTAAATGTAACTGCTTTTTCATTGCCATTTACATTTATTGTACCGGAAACCGTGCCTTCTTCAAAAGTAAGTACGTTATCAGAAATATTTAAAGTGCCTTCGATACTGTTAAGATTGTACACCGGACCAAAAGTGAAAGTTTCTTCAACAGTAACAGCATCTGCACTTGAAGGAGTAACTGAAATGCTGCCGTCGTCATTAATTTTAATTTCGCCGGGATTGTCAACATTTGCAACAACTTTAACGATATTTCCGCTGTCAAAAGTTTTGGTTAAAGCGAATCCTGCACCAAGTGAAAATTCGCCGTCAGTAATTGAAATTGTGCCGCCGCTTGCAGGAATTGTAAGCTCAATATCGGTATCGTCAAGAATTGAAATTGCCGCCGTAACTTCAGCAGTGCCTTCTTCAAATGTAATTTCGTCTGCAGTGTAAGTAATATTGCCGGAAGTGTAGCTGATTGAATTGTTGCCAACTTGCATTTTCAGCGCGCCGTCGGTCGCAGTTGCAGTAAAATCAAAGCCCGTTGTACCGTCCAAAGTAATTTTTGGATCTGTTGAATCTTCCAAAGTAATTTCAACTGTACCGGCAGTTATCCCTGTAACGTTGCCTTCCTCGTCATAAACCAATGCCGCGTCATCATCAACCGGGGTATAAGTAACGCCGTTAATTGTTACAGTTTCCATTAAGTCTCCCCCAATAACTGTAGAATTAAAATTGCCTGAAGAATCAAGCAAAGATATTCTCCTTCCTTTGGCGTTTGCAAGGGTTAAAGTTCCTGCCGCTGAAGTTAAAATAACGTTGTTATCGCTGTCAACCATATCTGTAAAATCGCCCTGCAAGGTAACAACTCTGCTGTAATTTGTAATGGTATCGTTGCCCGCGCTTGCAACAAGTACAGCGGCTTCATAATTGCCGGTTGAATCGTTGGTAAATTCGATATAGTCGTTGCCTTCGCCGCCGTTTATTGTGGAATTTTCGCCGTTAATAATGATAGTGTCATTTCCCGCACCGCCGAAAATCGAAGAATCATTACTGTACACAGGAGCAATATAATCATCGCCCGCGCCCGCGTCAATCGTGGCGTGCCCGCCGAACGCCCAAGAATCCTCTTCAATATCGCCTATACGCCCAATGATCGTATCGTTGCCCGCGCCTGTTGAAACGTTTAAATAATGCCCTTTATCGACTGCAACAGAATCTGCGCCGCTGCCGGTTGTAATGGTGTTGTAGTAGCTGTGATAAAGTCCAATATAATTATCGCCGTCGCCCGCGTCAATTACGCCGTTGTTAATACCTTGATTGGCGATAGTGTCATTACCCGCGCCCGCAATAATGGTTGCGCTTGAAGATTTATTGGGGTTATCATTTTTTGCAACAAAATTACCGTCTGAATCGTAATAAGCAAAGGCGTTGAAAATGTAATTATCGCCTTCGCCCGCGTCGACAGAAATATTGTCAGTGTCAAGGGCAGTAACAGTATCATTACCCGCGCCCAAACTTACTACAACAGTTGAAGAACTTGCACCGCCGATTGAAATATTATCTGCACTTTCGCCGCCTGTGATATTTACAGTAGAATTTGCGCCGATACCGGAAATTTTTAAATCTATTGCGTTAATTTCGGCGGTACTTTCAAGGGTTTCTGCAGTGATTTCGCTGTTACGTACAGAGTCAACGCGCGTCATATGCCTTGGAGTGCCTGAAGTGATAATTACATTGCCTTGAACAGTTTCAAATTCAAAAGAATCTGCGCCGCCGCCGCCGTTAATGGTGATATTTGCATTTGAACCGATAGAGCCAAATTTTAAATAATCGTTGCCGTCCTGCAAATTGGCAAAAAATGACAAAGAATCGCCGACATTGCCAACTGTTACACTGTTAATTTCATTGCCGCCCAAAAATGTAAAAGCCGCGTTGTCTGATACATTGCCAATTTCGGCAGTAACAGAATTAATTGCAACAATTCTGATTGAGTTGTTATCGTCAACATTTCCTATAAAAATTTTGTCGTTGCCGCCGTCCATCCAAATATGAAAGTCATTTGAAGTTGAAATATCGCCAATGGTTAAAGTGTCATTGTTATTAAGCGGTTCATTGTTGCCGGGACCGAAATCAAGGAAAAAAGAACCTTCGGAGCCTGTAACATCGCCTAAATTTAAATTGGTAGCAGCCGCGCCGCCGACACTCATAAAATAAATATTTTTATCGTCAGTAATATTGTTGACAGAAATTTGATTGGTACTTTCGCTGTCAGTGTTGTTAATGTAAAGAGCAAGCCCCGCGCCGCTGAAATTGTCAATTTCAAAATCAGAAGCTGTATCATTGTTAAGGCTGATAACACTCATTGTGCGAGCATTGGAAAGAACATTTGTACGGTTGCCGACAGTTACATTGGATTCTGAAACAACGGGATTTTCAAGCGTGCCAATTTTTATATCGTTTGAAGAGCCGCTGCCAAAGATTGTAACTTGATTCAAAGTGCCGGAAAAATCAAGAGTATCTGCGCCTTCACCGAGATTTATTGTAGCATTTGACAAAGTTGCAGAGGAATTTTCGGCAGTGATTAAATCGCCGCCGGTTAAAGCGTCAATAGTTACATTATCGCCGCTTGCAATAATTGTATCGTTGTAAATCGTGCCGCGTACATTTTTATTATCGACAGTTGAATTAATGGACGCGCCAATTTCTTCAGTGGAATTATCAAGCAAAGTATTAACCGCGGCAAAATAAGTTTCAGAATCAACAGAGCTGCTCACGGCGTGCCCTGCGCCTGCGATTGTTACCAAAGTTTTATCTTCCGCGCCGCTCAAATTGTAAAGTTCATTGGCAACAGAAACGGGAATAACTGCATCTTCCGCGCCGTGAATGAAAAGCGAAGGAACCGTAACCTGCGCGATAACGTCAAGGGGTACGGCTTGTGCAACATCATAACCTGTTAAACTTTCGCCAACTTCAAAAGTATCTTCGATTAATTCTGTAACATCGCCGGAAATACCGAACACCGAGCCGTAAGCACTCAACAAAGTATTAAAAACCGCGGAAATATCGCTGTAGCCGCAATCTTCGATAATTGAAGTAACATTTGTAATTTCAGAAAGAGCGGCGGCAAGCATAACGGTAGCCGCGCCCATTGAAACGCCGTGCAATGTAATTTGTGCATTGGAATTTGTATTTGCAATTTCTTGAGTCCAAATTGCTAAATCTGCACTTTCGGCAACGCCCATTGTCAACCATTCGCCTTCAGAATCGCCCGCGGCGCGTTGGTCGATAATTAAAACGTCTAAGCCCTGCGCGAGGTAAGGAGCAGCAAAATCATTCATAGCCGCGCCAACTTTGCCGTAACCGTGAACAAGGATAACCCATTTACCCGTTGGATTTTCGGGCGAATAGTGAACAGCCGAAAGTGTTAAATCGTCAGCTGAAGTTGCAGTCCACGTTTCACTGGAATAATAATTGGTAGGCGCGTCGGGATTTGCTTCAGTAGGATGAAAAGCAAGTTCCGCCATTTGTGGATAACCCGCTTCAGTTTTATGAAGTGCAAAATCTGCAAGGTACGCGGCAAGAGTATTTGTTTCACTTTCACTTTCGCCGCTAAATACAGTTTCATTGCCGTTAATATTCAAAGTGTCGTCTTTGGCGTCAACGATTGTTAAAGTACCGTTTGAAGTTGTAAGAATTACGTTATCGCCGTCAACAGCCGAGCTTGAAACTTCAGCTTGAATTGTTCCTAAACTTGAAGAATAATTGTAAAGTGTATCGTTGCCGCTGCTTATGATAACATTGTTTCTGCCGCCTGCAATGCTGATAACATTATTGCCCGCGCCCGCGTCAATCGTAGAATTAAGGTTGAGTTTCAAGCCAAAAATTGTATCATTGCCCGCGCCCGCTGTAATAATGTTAGTGTTGCCGCTTTCAATGCTGATAATGTCATTGCCCGCGCCCGCGTCAATCGTGGAATTACTTTCATAATGTAAAATTGAATCGTTGCCTGCGCCCGCGCTTATTGAAACGTACGCGCCGCCATTTTCAATATAATCAACATCTGCGCCCGCGTCAATTGTGATTCTGCTGTGATAGTTTAAAACTGTATCGTTACCTGCGCCGCCGCTTATTGAAACGTACGCGCCGCCGTTGTCAATTAAATCATTTCCGTCCGCCGCGTCAATGGTTACCCTATCGCCGGAATTTGAAATTGTATCATTTAATGAAGTTCCGGTAATTAAAGTATTTGAATCAGAATTTGTGATATTTAAAGCAGTTTCATCTGAAGTAGTGCCGTCAACTGCAACGCCGTTTTTATAAAGTGTAAAGCCGTTTGAAATGACATTAGCCGCGTCGCCGTCAAAATCTGAAATGTAAGTATCGCCCGTCAAATACCATTTAGAATCATCATCAAGCGTAACATTGACAGTACCAACAGTAGTTGAAACAGTGCCGCCGCTTGCATTTGTAATTTCACCTGAAATATTTCCCGTGAAAGTGGAGCCCTCAAGATTAAGCGTCAAAGTTGAATCACTGCCAACCAAAATATCGCCTGTCAAAGTTTGGTTGCTTGCGTTTAAAGTTGCAACATTATCCGCGCCGCTCCAGCCGTCGTCACAAACTGAAAGTAAAATCCCTTCACTGTCAGAATTGTTAATTGTTACGCCGTCCAGATTAATAACAGCGGTTGTATTTGTAAAGTGGAAAACGTGCCCTTTTTGACTGTTGAGAGTGCCGCCCGTCATAGAAAATTCGCTTGTACCGTCGGAAGCGTCGCCTGATTGACTTTGATAAATCATAATTGAATCGTAGAAAGTAGCGTTGCCGTTGGTAGCCGTGTTATTGGCAGTCAAGGTACAATTTGAAAGGGCGATAGAGCCTGCGCCTTCAATGCAAACGCCTTCAGATTGATTAGAAGTCAAAGTAGCGTCATTAACAGTAATTTCTGCAGTAGAATAAATTGCAGGAGAGCCCAAGCCGTTTGAAGTATAACTGCCGCCCGTAACAGAAACAGTACCGCCGCCTCTGTCAGTGCGAATTGGAGCAGATGAGCCGCCTTCAGTTGTGATTGTCAAATTTTCTGCAACGGTTGTGCCGCCGTAAGTTGTCATAATTCCGCCGCTGCCCTGCGCGGTTGTTGAAATTGTAACGTCTTTGATATAAACAGTTGTACCGTCTCCTGTTGCGTTGGTTTGTCCTGAATTTGCGCCGTAAGAAAAAACACCGTTTGCACCCGCGGCTGAAGTTGTAACAGTGCCGCCGACAATCGAAGTTGTACCGCCGCCCATGCACATTACCGCAGAATTTATCCCGTAAAAAGAATAATTATCTGAAGCGGAAGTGCCGCCGCTTTTTGTTACGGTTGCATTGTTCAAAGTTACGGTTGCAGTTGTTGAAATTAAAACGGCGTTTTCGTCAGCTGAAGTTGAAGTGTAATTTTGCCCGCTTGTAACAGTAGCTGAAGTAATGGAATTTGCCGCACTCCAACTTACTGAACTTGAATCACCACCGCCGCCGGGGTTATCGCCGCCACCTTCGCCGCCGCCGGGATTTTCACCGCCGCCTTCGCCGCCGCCTCCCCCCGGAATTTCCGGCGGATCGTCAAATAATTGTAAATCAAAAATAAAGTCTGTCATAAAATAACAAACCCCTTTCTAAAAAATATCTATGAATCTTCCTGCGCCAAGCAAATACAAATACCGCGCGTCAACTTTAGTTTTGGCGACGGCTTCAATCGCCTGTGCGTAGTAGTTAATTTGTTGCCGGTATTCTTGCTGAAAATATTCATCTGTGTTATCGCTGTCAGTTTTGTAGTCAACCAAAAACCATTTGCCGTTGTACTTGAAAAGCAAATCGATAATTCCTGTGTTTCTTTCTAAAAAATATCTATGAATCTTCCTGCGCCAAGCAAATACAAATACCGAGCGTCAACTTTTATTTTGGCGACGGCTTCAATCGCCTGTGCGTAGTAGTTAATTTGTTGCCGGTATTCTTGCTGAAAATATTCATCTGTGTTATCGCTGTCAGTTTTGTAATCGACCAAAAACCATTTGCCGTTGTACTTGAAAAGCAAATCGATAATGCCCTGTACCAAAATTTTTTCATTGGAATTGAAAACGCCCGTACTTTTGGCGTCAACATAAAAGCTGAAAGGCAATTCTTTGTAAATTTCTTTGGACAGGACGGCTTTTTTTCCAATATCGCTGTTGAAAAAATTAGCGATTGAACCTGCGCGACGCTTGATAATTTCGGCGTGTTCGGGATTGATAATTTGAGCTCTAATAATTTCTTCAATTTGGCGCAAAATTCCTGCGCGAGTCAAATCGCCGCCAAAGTTCAGATGTTGCATAACGCTGTGCATAATTGTGCCGTATTCTGCGCCGGTAATTTCCTTTTTCTGCAAAAAATTCGGGCGTTTATAAATATTTTTTTCAGCCGTGAAAGTTTCAACCTCTTCATCTTCATTAATTCTGCGCTTCAATTCAGTAACAGACAATTTGGCGGGAATATTTTCAAAGGCGGGCAATTTTTCGGGCGGCTTAGCCTTGCTGACAATTTGTTCCCTTTTGCCTTCTGCCTCTTGCCTACTGCCTAAATCAACAGAATCAATTTTTATAACGTCAAAAACTTCATCAAGGTTTAATTTCAACAACCAATCTAAAGGACAATTTATTTTTTCAGAATTGGAATTAGAAACACCGCTAAGAAAAAGTTTTTCCTTGGCGCGCGTCATGGCAACGTACAGAATCCGCAATTCTTCAGCGAGCATTTCAGCCTTAACTTTTTGAGAAATAATTCTGCGTGCAAAAGTATTGACGCGGGCTCCACTTTCAAGCGGTTGCAAAATCCCAACGCCAAAATTTCTGTGCGGGATAACCATTTCTTTCAAATCTTGAAAATTAAATTTCTTGCCGAGCCCTGCGACAAAAACCACGGGAAATTCCAAGCCCTTTGATTTATGAACAGTCATAACGCGCACAACATTTTCACTTTCGCTAAGGGTACGGGCGGCGGCTAAATCGTTGCCGAGGTCTTTAATTTTTTTGATAAACTGAATAAATCTTGACAAGCCTCTGAAGGCGGTTTTTTCATAGGCGGCGGCGCGGTCAATCAGCATTCGCAAATTTGCCTGTGCAATTCTGCCAAACTTCGCGCAGTAGTCATAGTAGCCGGTTTCACGGTAAATTAAATTCAAAAGTTCGGGAACGCTAACCTGCCGCGCAATTTCCCGCCAACGATTTATTTTTTCAAGGAAAGGCTGAAATTTGGTATCGCCGCAAATTAAGCTGTACAAATCTGCATTTCTGTCAACGATACGAATTTTGGCTAAATCTTCAGCAGAAAAGCCGCCAATGGGACTAAGTAAAACCGTTGCAAGCGGAATATCTTGACGTGCGTTATCAAGGATTTTCAAAAGACAAAGTATCGTTTGAATTTCGACTGCGCGAAAGTAGCCGTCCTTGTCTGCGGCGTAGGCGGGGATATTATTTTTCTGCAAAACTTCGACAATCTGCGCGGCGGCTCTGTCAATCGAGCGAAACAAAATTACAATATCCCTGAATTCAATTTTTCTGTAGGCGTTCAAATCGTTATCCCAAATTTTTTTTTCTGCGCGAAGGAGCGAATTAATTTTATCGGCGATAATTTGCAATTCAATTTCCAATTTGTCAATTTCCGGCGCGTTTTCTTCCACATCTTCACTTTCCACTTTTCCCTTTTCACTTTCCCCTATAAGTAGCAGCTCGGCTTTATCGTCCAAAATATTTTCGCCGACGGGATAATTTGCGCCCAAATTCAACTGCGCGGCTTCGTCATAGTCAATTTCGTAATTTTCTTCAGTCATAGTATTTTGAAAGACAAAATTAACGGCGTCGATAACATTCCTGCGCGAGCGAAAGTTTGTAGATAAGTCAATTCGTGCGCAATTTTCAAGCGCGGGGAAATTTTTATACTTGTCAAGAAAAATTGTAGGGTCGGCGTTTCTGAAACGGTAAATCGACTGCTTGACGTCTCCAACCGCAAAAAAATTATCTGCGCGAACGATTTTACTTATAATTTCTTCCTGCACGCCGTTGGTATCTTGGTATTCGTCAATCATAACGACGTTGAATTTATTTCTGTAAATTTGGGCGACGACGGGATTTTCATTAAAAATTTTCAGTGCCAAATGCTCCATATCGTTAAAATCAATAATGTTGCGTTCGCGTTTGGCGGCGGCGAAGGCATTATCAAACTCGATTGTAATTTTGACAAGTTGCCGCACGAAGTCAGCAAGATTTTTCATTTCAGAAATAATTTCAGCCGTTGTATTTGTAACAAAATTTTCGCGCAGATTTTTTAATTTATCTTTGTAACTGTCACGAATAATTTTTACTTCTTCCTTGACGTCTTGCAATTCGACAGGAATTTTTTTTGCGCCGTCGAGCCTTACAAATTCCAGCAGCTGTAACTTTTCACAAAGTTTATCCCAATCCTCAAAGGCGGCGGCAAGTTCTTTAATTTGCGCATAATCACTTTCAGTGGCTTTAATTCCAATGTTAATTTTTTGACTGCCAAAAATAATATCGACTTGACTTTTGACGCTTGAGGATTTTATTTTTGCGTAATTTACGGCGATTTCAGCTTGAGAAAGTGCGAATTGCTGAAGGGCGGCGAGCCAATTTGTACCGTCGTCAAGTTTGAAATTTTCGGGGGCGTCATAAAGTTCAGCCAAAGAATTTAACCACGCTTGAGGATACGGGCGACTTTGTGAAAAGCTGTGCAACTTGATAATTAATTTGTGAAGGTCGTTATCGCCGTGAACATTGCCGCCGAAATTGTCAGTGAACTTGATAAAATCTGCGTCATTTTGCGCGTAGCGTTCCTCAAACAAATCTTCAATGACTTCCTGCTTGATAATGTTAAGTTCGTGTTCGTCAGCCTCACGGAAGCGCGGGTCAAGATTAATTTTGGCGAAATGACGGCGCAAAACTGAAAGGCAAAAGGCGTGGAAAGTCATAATTGACGCGGCAGAAAGCAAAATATTTTGGCGTTCGAGTTTTTCGACTTCATCAGAAAAGGCGGCGGCGATTTTTTCATTTATATCCTTGTGAATACGCATTTTCAATTCATTTGCGGCGGCGTTTGTGAAAGTTACGATTAACATTTTATCAACATCAAAATTATCTTCTTCGATAAGCTTAACAATTCTTTCAACAAGTACCGCGGTTTTACCACTGCCGGCGGCGGCTGCAACCAACAAATTTTTATTGCGGCTGTTAATTGCGTCGAGTTGCTGATTTGTCCATTGCAATTTTATTCCCCCTTAAACTAAAAAAGCCGCCCTGTTAAGAGCGACTTTTTGATTTGGTTTAACGTGCAACCCTTTTGCAGGGCGAAAAATCTTAGTATTGGTTGACGAGAGCCATAATGCCCGCAGCACTGTTTTCAGAACCGAGAACGGTTTTAATCTTGTGAGCAACCAATTCTTTAATATAGTCTCTGCCCGGTGCGATATATTGACGCGGGCCAAAGTGTTCGGGGTGTGCCAAGAAATGTTCACGGATACCGGCTGTCATAGCGAGGCGGAGGTCGGAGTCGATATTAATCTTGCAGACTGCAGATTTAGCCGCTTTACGAAGTTGATCTTCCGGAATACCAATAGCGTCATCGAGTTTGCCGCCGTTGTCATTGATAATTTTTACATATTTGGGAATGACTGAAGACGCGCCGTGGAGAACGATTGGGAATTCGGGGATTTTCTTTTCAATTTCGGCGAGGATATCGAAACGGAGGGACGGGGGTTCAAGTACGCCGGTTTCTGGGTTACGGGTGCATTGTTCGGGCTTAAATTTAAATGCGCCATGGCTGGTGCCGATAGCGATTGCCAAAGAATCGACGCCGGTTTTGCTGACAAATTCTTCTACTTCTTCGGGTTTTGTGTAGTGTGCTTTGTCTGCATCAACGCTGACATCGTCTTCGACGCCTGCGAGTTGTCCGAGTTCAGCCTCAACAACAACGTTATGTGCGTGTGCGTATTCAACAACTTCTTTTGTTTTTTCGATATTTTCTTTGAAGGGATAATGTGAACCATCGAACATAACAGAAGTAAAACCGTCATCGATACAAGATTTGCAAGTTGCGTAATCCGGACCATGATCCAAATGAAGAGCAATAGGAATATCGCTGACTTCGAGAGCCGCTCTTACAAGGTGGACGAGGTAGCGGGAATTAGCGTATTTTCTTGCGCCTGCGGAGCACTGAAGAATAACGGGGGAGTTGAGTTCAGCTGCTGCGCTGGTGATACCTTGTACAATTTCCATGTTGTTTACGTTGAACGCGCCGATTGCGAATCCGCCTTCATAAGCTTTTTTGAACATCGCAGTTGTTTTAATTAATGGCATTTAGCATTACCTCCTAAAAATTTACCGATTTTCTTTAGAGCTTTTTGGGCTCCTTATCTACGCGGTTATTGTAGCACATTTCCTTTCAAACTTGCAACAACTAATTTAAAATTTTTTGAAAATTTTTTTAGATTTTTTATTTTCTGTTCAAAAGTGCAGAAAAAATCGGTTTGCCGCCCAATAAATCAGCCGTCATAAAAGCTGCGCCGCTTACAACTGTTAAAGTCAAAAGGTACGAAAATTGCCCGGTTATTTCCATTATCAAAATACATCCGGTTATTGGGGCTTTGACAACTGCCGCAAACATTGCCGCCATTCCAAAAACTATCAAAATTGTTATCCAATCTGCCGCAAAAAATCCGCACGCCACGCCAATTTCAGCAAAGATTTTTCCGCCCAATGCTCCAACTGTCAACAGAGGTAAAAAGACGCCGCCCGCCGTTCCTGTTCCAAAACAAATTAAAGTGAAAAGCCATTTCCCAAAAAATAAAATTGCAACCATTTTTAAATTAAATTCGCCGCTCAAAAGTTCGTCAACCAAAACATTCCCGCAACCCAAAATTTGCGGTAAAGTCATTCCAACCGGCAAAATTAAAAGCATCGGTACCAAAAATCTTTTGACGCCGAACAGTTTTAATTTATCATAAAAATCCAGCGAAAATAACATTGTCTTTGTAAAAACTGCGCCCAAAATTCCCAAAAATATTCCCAACATCACGAAGTACAAAAATATTTTCAGCGGCTCGGCTGACAAAGTTGCAAAAATTTCTAAAGTTGGTACTTGTAAAATTTCCGGCACTGTCAAAGGTTGCGCGGTTATCGTTTCAAAAATTGGACGCACGCCGAAAAATAAATCTACGACTGCCGAAGCCGTTACAGATGCTGTCAAAGTTGCAACCAATACTTCTTGTGTAAATTTTTTGTGCAGTTCTTCGATACAGAAAATAACGCCTGCAAGCGGCGCGTTGAAGACTGCCGCCAATCCTGCGCCTGCGCCCGCCGTCAATAAAATATCTGCCTCAATGTGGCTTTTTGTACTGAAAAAATTTCCGACGCACGCGCCAAATTGCACGCTGATACCGGCTCGCCCCAAAGATAATCCCGCGCCAATACTCAAAATTACCGCCGCAAATTTCAGAAAGATTAATCTTACCGGTTTAAACATTGACGCTGTACCTTGCAACATTTCTTTAATTTGCGGGACGCCGCTGCCTGCAACTTGCCTATCGAATTTTATTGCCCGCGCCAAAAAAATTGCTACTGAAACTAAAATTAAAAGCGTCAAGAAAATTTTTTGAGTTTTTAAATTTTGAAACCACAGCGGGCGGAAAATATCAGCTTCATCAAGTAAAAATCGTAACGCTGCCACAATTACGCCCGTGAAAATTCCGATAAACAGTCCGTCAACAAATAGCCGCACGCGATAAAATTGTCGTGTTGATAAAATTTTAATCGCCTCCATTTTTTGAAATTATAGAGCCGAATATTTTTTTATTCAACATTCGCGCAGAATTCAAAATGTTGGCGTAGAAATTTTTTCAAGAATGATAAAAAATAGCTAGGTTGGAAAGTTTTTGCGCTAAATCGTCAAAGTAAATTTTGCCGGTGTTGGTATCAGTATCGATTTTAATTTTGTTCACCTCAATTTCATTGGGTAACATCCACAACAACATATCAGTAATTTTTTTAGCATTGGCGGCGAGGAAA
>JAFSZS010000168.1 GCA_017455645.1 Selenomonadaceae bacterium
CACTTTCCGGAATTGTTATTTCTTCCAAATTTTCGCACCAGTGAAAAGCTTCTGCGCCAATGGAAGTAACGCCATTTTCGATTATAACTTCTCTAATGATGTTATATTGAGAACGCCACGGGGGTTCTCCGGCTACATAATTATCCATTTCGCCATTGCCGTTAATTGTAAGTATTCCAAATTCATCTAATGACCATTTTAAATTTTTTCCGCAAGTGCCACTTTTCATAATTAACCACTCCTAAAAAATTATTCGCTGAAAGTTTTTACCGTCAAAGATTTTCCGTCCGTCTTAAATTTAATCAAGCCGTCAATATCCGTTCTAAATATTTTGGCGTTGATTTTTTCCAGCCGCTCCAAAATTTCTGCGCGAGGGTGATTAAAATTATTTCCATAGCCGACGCAGATAACGGCAACTCTGGGATTTACAGATTTTAAAAATTCTTCGCTTGAACTGGTCTTTGAACCGTGATGAGCAACTTTTAAAACCGTACTTTGCACATTGATATTTTCGCGCAGAATATCAGATTCAATTTCAGAAATTAAATCGCCCGTGATTAAAAAGCTGACATTGCCGTAACTGATTTTATAGACGTTAGAAATTTCGTTGCCTGTACCAATTTTCGGCGCGTACAAAATTTTAATTTCTACGCCATCAATATTGAAAGTTTCGCCGCTTTGTCCTGCGCGAAGGTTATTTAATTTTTGCTCACTGATACCGAAAACCGCCGCGTATTCAGATTTACTTTCGTTGGCAGTGATAATTTCTCGGACGGGCATTTTTTTTATAATTGTACCTGCGCCGCCGCTGTGGTCTTCGTGCGCGTGCGTCAAGAAAATTGTATCGACTGCAAAAATATTTTCGTGTTTAAGATAAGGAATGACAACGCGCCCGCCTACGTCAAAAGTTTTTTCTCTTACGCCGCCTGCATCGAAGATTAAACATTTTCTGTTGGGCGTCAACACAACGCAACAATCGCCTTGACCAACATCCACAAAACTAACTTCTAAATCGCCGCCCGCCTTGAAAAAATTTACCGCCAATAAAACTATCAGCAAAAATAAAATTTCCGCACGCCTAAATATCAACGCCAAATAATAAATCGCTCCCGCCGCAATTCCCAAAGTTGGAACTTGTACCGCGCTGAAAGGCAAATTTGCAAAAAGCCTGTTCAATTCTGCGCCCGTGCTGAAAATTAAAGATTCTGCAAAAAAAAATATTTTCCCCAAAAATGGGATTAACAACGCTACAAGCCCGCCCAAAAGTCCGCCGACAATTACAATTTCCAACAGCGGCATTACAAAAACATTCGCCAAAACTGAACTCAATGAAACTTGATTAAAATACCAAATGACAACAGGCAAGCTTGCAATTTGCGCCGAAAGTGTCATTGCCGCCGGTATTGAAACCCAACGCGGTAATTCTCTCATAAAAATTCTTAAATCCGGCGCAAGATACATTAAGCCCGCCGTTGACGAAAAACTTAACTGAAAGCTTATATCGAAAATTAAAAGCGGCTGATTGATTAACATTGCAAGCGCGGTTAAAGTCAAAAATCTTGCGCTGACAAATTCAAAACGCGCCGCCGTTCCAACAAATACCAAAATTCCCATAATCGCCGAGCGTACAACTTGCGGCAACATTCCGCTTAAAAGCGTGTAAGTTCCAATTATCAAAACTGCCAAAAAAACTGTCAACCAACGCGGCAATTTCAAAATTAAGCAAAGTGCAGCAGTTGCCGCCGCCAATAAACTCATATGAGAGCCGCTGACTGACAATATATGAACAATTCCCGTTGTTACAAAATCTTCGACAAGTTCAGGATTCAAGCCCGCGTAGCCGCCAAAAAGCATTGCGAAAATCGCCGCCGCGTCTTCACTTGACATAACTTTTGACATTGAATCTTTGTAATGTTCACGAATTGACGCGACCCATCTTAAAAATTTTGTCCAAAAATTCCCGTCAACTTGTTCAATTTCGACGCCGTTTTTTCCGGCTGACATTCGCGCAGTTATCCCGTCTGATTTCAGCCGCGTTGCCATGTCGATTTGCCCTGGATTTTTATAATTGGTTATGAATTTTATTTTGCCTTCTGCAGATATTTTATCGCCTATTCGCGCAGGTTTTAATTCTTCGCCCGCTTTGTAATATGAAGTTAAAATCATTGCGCCGCTTGCAGGATTTTTGCCCGCGCTGGAAATTTCGACGATAAATCTTTGTTGCGTCATTTCATTTGGAAAAATTTTAATTTGCGGCTCGTCTCGGATTGTACCGACAATTTTTAAAGTTTGCCCTTCAAATTTTGAAATGTCATCAGCCGGTAAATTGTCGACGCCGTAAAATCTTAGCGCACCAATTACAAAGAAAATTATCAGCGAAATTATTTTGGCTAAGGTTGCAGAATTTTTTTTCCACGTTGCAATTATTACGCCCGCCGAAACGCTCGCGCAGATTTCCAAAAAAGTTTTTAAAGTTGGGTTAAAATATTCCATAAAAAGAATACCTGCAACCATTGCGGCTAACAGGTAATTCAGCATTGTATTTGTTACTTTAATTTTCATATTTTTTACAACTCAAAAATAATTTGTTATACTGCAAAACAGGCGGACGATTGTCGGCTCTCCCTGCGAAGGGAGGTGGTAAGCGTGACTAAATATGAAATTATCTCCCTTGCATTGCATGCGGCAGAAATCGGGCTTGCCATTTACGCTGTATTCTTTAACTAGAAACAGAAAAAGCCGCTTGGCGTCGCGACTTAATCACACATTGTATCATCATTAAGGGTGAGTCGACGTTCCAAAATCGACCGCCTTTTTTGTTTTCAAAAATCTTTACATTGAAATTATAGCCACAAAAATTTATTTCGTCAACTGCAAACTTTACAACTCAAAAATAATTTGTTATACTTCAACACGGTGCCGGAAACGGCAGGCGGTTGCATCACTTCCGAAAGGAGGTGAGTGCTAATGCGTATCGTCAAGTTTATTGTCCGCGTGATTGTCATCGCCGACGTAATCCTTTTGGTACTCAGCAAAACAGCCGCCTAAGCCTCCACGCTCAAGCGACTGATTTAAGTATATTCTAAGGTTCACTGCTAGGAGCAACCGTTTGCCGCGACACTCTAAAAGCGTCTCGTTTCATTTGCGAGGCGTTTTTTAGTTACGCCAAAATTATAGCTACAAAAATTTATTTCGTCAACTGAAATTTTGTTATAATTCTGCTGAAAGGAGTTTTTAGGATGAAATTTGTATCGTGGAATGTAAACGGCTTGCGAGCTTGCCTCAAAAAAAATTTTATGACAAGTTTTAAAAATCTGGACGCGGATATTTTCGCCCTGCAAGAAACGCGAATGTTGAAAGAACAGGCAATTATCGAATTGAACGGCTACCAACAATTTTGGAATAGTGCGGAAAAGAAAGGCTACAGCGGCACGGCAATTTTTACGCGCGTTAATCCAATTTCGGCAACCTGCGGGATCAATATTTACGAACACGACCACGAAGGGCGCGTTATAACTTTGGAATTTGAAGATTTTTATTTTGTCAACACTTACACGCCCAATTCACGAAAACTTGAACGCCTTGATTATCGCCTGAAATGGGAAGATGATTTTAGAAATTATGTGAAAAATTTGGACGCCGTTAAGCCCGTGATAATCTGCGGCGATTTAAACGTTGCGCACAAAGAAATTGATTTAAAAAATCCCGCGTCGAATCATCAAAGCGCAGGATTTACTGACGAGGAACGCGGCAAATTTTCTGAACTTTTGAGCGCAGGATTTATTGACACTTTCAGATTTTTGTACCCTGACAGAGCAAATATTTACAGTTGGTGGTCAAACTTTCGCAAGGCGCGGGAAAATAATTCCGGCTGGCGTATCGATTACTTTTTGGTTTCAAAAATTCTGGCAGATAAAATTTCCGGCGCGTCGATTGAAGATAAAATTTTGGGTAGCGATCATTGTCCCGTTACTTTGACTGTTGGAGAAATTTAAAATGTTAATAAACAGGTCTGGGTGTAATTTTTGGTAAGGCGTGTTATAATTACAGAAAAATTTTACAGTGAGGCTTTGTATGAATAAATCAGAATGGAAGAAATTTTTTGAGGAGCGCGTCAAACGTTGCAAAGTTTTGGTGGTAGGCGATGTAATGATGGATAAATATTATTACGGCGAAGTTCACAAATTCGCAAGTGATGCGCCCGTCCCCGTTGCCAAAATTATAAAGCGGCGCAGCAGTTTAGGCGCGGCGGCGAACGTTGCAAACAATTTGGCACTTTTAGGCTGTCAAACTTATATTGCGGGATTTGTAGGAGACGATCATAATTTTGAAACACTTTCACAACAACTTAAAGCGTGCAAAATAAATCAGGAAGGCTTAATTAAAACTGATTCACCGACAACCACGAAAGTTAGAGTTATCAGCGGGCACCAGCAAATGTTCAGAATGGACTTTGAAGACAGCACGCCCAAAACTGAAGAAAAATACGCCGCGCTTGAAAAATATATAAAAAATCTGCTGAATGACAGTTTGGACGCGGTTGTAATTGCAGATTATGAAAAGGGCGTCTGCACTGAATATTTTTGCAAGAATGTCATAAAATCTGCGCACGATCACGGCGTACCGGTAATTGTCATGCCTTACGGGCAACGCTGGATAAAATATGAACAAGCAGATTATGTCACGCCAAATATTGCCAAAATTAATAAAGTTATGCTTGCGCCAATTTCCGGCGAAGATGATGAAACTGTGGAGCGTGCTGGGCGGTACGTTATGCGCAAATTTAAAATTAAAAATGTTTTGGCGACGCGTTCGGCGCACGGCGTTACTTTGGTTACTGAAAATGAAGTTTCACATATTCCGACAAAATCGCAGGAAGTTTTTGACAGCGCGGGCGTTGCCGATACTGTAGCCGCTGTTTTTGCTATGGCACTTGCAGGCGGCTTGAAACCTTATGACGGCGCGTATATTACCAACATTGCCGCGGGTATTGTTGTTTCAAAATCCGGCACTTACGCCGTTTCAAAAAATGATATGATGAACGCTATGAATTTAAAAAATTTTGATGAAGACGCCGTAAATCTTCCTTACGCCGTTTAGTAGTGGAGAGTGTAGAGTGGAAAATGTAGAGTTATTTTCAAAACACTTTTCACTTTCCACTTTTCCCTCTTCATTAAAATGAGAGGAGAAATAAATTTGTCAGTCTTAGAAATAAAAACCGCGGGCGAACCCGTATTAAAACAAATTGCCGCGCCCGTTAGAAAAATCGATAAACGAATTAAAAAACTTTTGGACGATATGGCAGAAACAATGTACGCAACCGACGGCGTAGGAATTGCCGCGCCGCAAGTTGGCGTTTCTCTGCGAATTATTGTTGTTGACGTGGAAAATAAACGCTACGATATTATCAATCCCGAAATAATTTGGCGTGAAGGCTCGGCGATTGATACTGAAGGCTGTTTATCTTGCCCTGATTTATTCGGCGATGTTGAGCGCGCGGAAAAAATTAAACTTAGATATGTAACCCGTTATCACAAAGTCAAAGAAATTGAAGCGGAAGGACTTTTGGCGCGTTGTATTCAGCATGAAGTTGACCATTTGGACGGCAGACTTTTTATTGACATTGCCCAAAATATTCGCAAGGGAAATCCGCCGCAACGTGAAAGGCAGGTAAAATAAATTGCGCGTAATATTTATGGGAACGCCCGAATTTGCCGTACCTGCCTTGAAAGTTTTAAATGAAATTGCCGAAATAGTTTGTGTTGTAACTCAACCTGACAGACCGAAAGGGCGCGGGCAAAAATTGCAGCCTTCACCGGTAAAAATTTTCGCGCAGGAAAATAATTTGCCGGTACTTCAGCCGCAAAAAGTTAAGACGCCTGAAGTTGTTGACGAATTAAAAACTTTTCGCGCAGATTTAATTGTTGTTGTAGCGTTCGGGCAAATTTTATCGCAGGAAATTTTAGACTTGCCAAAATTCGGCTGTATCAATGTGCACGCCTCACTGTTGCCGAAATACCGCGGCGCGGCTCCAATCGAGTGGTGCTTAATCAACGGCGAAACTTTAACCGGCGTAACAACAATGCAAATGAACGCGGGGCTTGATACGGGCGATATTCTTTTGAAAACCGAAGTACCAATTACCGACGAAATGATTTTACCCGACCTGCGCGAAAAACTTTGTATAGCGGGCGCAGATTTACTGATTGAAACAATTACAAAACTGGAGCGCGGCGAATTAAACCCCGTCAAACAAGATGATTCACTGTCGAATTACGCGCCAATGTTGAAAAAAGACACGGGCAAAATTGATTGGAATAAACCTGCGCGAGCGATTCATAATTTGGTACGCGGATTGTACGGCGGCGCGTTTACAACTTTTGACAATGAAAAATTCAAAATTTGGCGCAGTAAAATTTCTGATACCGAAAAATTATCTGCCGGCGAAATTAAAATTGTCGGTAAAAAAATTTTAGTTGGAACGGGCGACGGCACTTTGGAAATTTTGGAAATTCAAGCTCCCAATTTAAAAAAAATTACCGCGGCAGATTTTTTAAATGGCAGGAAAAATTTTGCAGGGAAATTTGATAATGGATGAAAGAATAATTGCAACTGATGAACAACTTGCTGACGATTGGCAGTTGAGTTTACGCCCGCGCCGATTGAGTGAATACATTGGGCAGGAAAAAGCCAAAGACAATCTGAAAATTTTCATAAAGGCGGCAAATTCCAGAAAAGAAGCACTTGACCACGTTTTATTGTATGGACCGCCGGGCTTAGGCAAAACTACGCTTGCGGGGATTATCGCAAATGAATTGGGCGTAAACTTTCGCCCGACTTCCGGACCTGCGATTGAACGCAGCGGCGATTTGGCGGCGTTGCTTACGAATTTGCAACCGCGTGACGTTTTATTCATTGACGAAATTCACAGGTTAAGCCGACAAGTTGAAGAAATTTTATATTCGGCGATGGAAGATTTTGCACTGGATATAATCATTGGCAAAGGACCAAGCGCGCGCAGTATTCGCCTTGACATTGCGCCTTTTACTTTAATTGGAGCAACGACGAAGGCAGGGGCTTTATCGCCGCCGTTGCGTGACAGATTCGGCGTTATTTCTCGGCTTGAATATTATTCTGTTGACGCGTTAATGAAAATTATCACTCGCGCGGCTGAAATTTTAAAAATTCCTATCGAAAAAAACGGCGCGGCGGAAATTGCGCGGCGTTCACGCGGCACGCCCAGAATTGCCAACAGACTTTTAAAGCGCGTGCGGGATTTTGCAGAAGTTTTGGGCAGTACGAAAATCACAGACGAAATTGCAGACAAGGCTTTAATTGCGCTTGAAGTTGACAAAATGGGGCTTGATCATACCGACCGCCGAATGTTGGAAACAATGATAAAAAAATTTCGCGGCGGTCCCGTAGGGCTTGATACAATCGCCGCGGCTATCAGTGAAACGCGTGAAACCATTGAAGATATTTATGAGCCGTACCTTTTGCAGTTGGGTTTTATTATGCGCACTCCGCGCGGGCGCGTTGTTACTCAAGCAGGCTATGAGCACTTGGGATTTTCATTTTCCAAACCTAAAGAAATTAAACTTTTTGACTTTGAGGAGAATTAATTTGAAAAAATTTTTACTGTCAATATTTTTCGCGCAGATTTTATTTTTTGGAATTGCAAGCGCGGCTTATGAAACTTTGCCGATAATTTACAAGCCGATTGAATGGACGGAAAATCGAGAACGCCTAATTAAAGAATACGCGCTGGAACATTACGGATTTTCGGCAACTTCGATAATTCCGCGGGCGGTGGTTGTACACTGGACGGCGATAGACAGTTTTGAGGCAACCTACAATTATTTTTACAATGAAGAATTTACAAGCGGAATTGACGCGGGTACTTTGAATGTTGCTTCACATTTTATAGTTGACAAGGACGGCACAATTTATCGCTTGACGCCGGAAAATGCGCTGAATCGTCACGCAATAGGTTATAATTGGTGCGCCATTGGTATTGAAAATGTCGGCGGCGTTGACGGCAAGGAAGATTTAACGCTTGAACAACTTGAGGCGAATATAAATTTGATTCGTTATCTTTGTGAAGGTTATCCTACGATTGAATATGTTTTTGGACACTATCAGCAGGTTGAGGCGAGAGCAAGTGGCTTGTATATTGAAAATGTACCGGATTATTTTGCAGGAAAAACTGACCCCGGTCCCAAATTTATGAAAGCCCTGCGCGACAATCTGGAAGGCGACGGCTTAAAATTTTTCTAAAATTTGAATAATCAAGTGAAGATCAACTTTTTTTGAAAAAAAATTAGCGCATCCTGTGCGCTTTTTTTATTAAATATTTTTAGAAAATTCCAGCTGTCTTAAAAAATAAAATCCAACAAAAAATCGTAAAGCAAGATAACGCCGAGGTAAACACTACGCAATTTCCGGCTAAATCTGCATCGCCACCCTGCAAAGACGACGAATAGGAACGTTTGCTGTGAAGTCATTACAAATTAAAAAATTCCAATTGTCTTGAAAAACAATATCCAACAAAAAATAGTAAAGCAAGATAACGCCGAAGTAAAAACTACACAATTTCCCGCTAAATCCGCGTCTCCGTCCATTTGCTGCGCCATTGCAAACGATACTATCGCGCAGGGCGTGCCGAAAATCGCAATTAACGTTACAAAGTCAATTCCTCTGAATCCCAACAAAATTGCAACACTCAAAACAACCGCCGGTACAAAAATTAATCTGCCGAGCACGCACTTTACAAGCTGTGGTAAATGAGCCTGCGCACTTTCCAATTTGAATGACGCGCCCAAAATTATCAAGGCTACGGGAGTTGTTGCCGCCGAAATTTGCCCAATAGGTTTTAATACCGGCGCGGGAATGTGTACGCCCAAATTTAAAAGCAACGCGCCTGACACTGCGCCCAAAATCATTGGATTTTTTATTATCCCGCCCAAAATCGGCAAGATTGAAATTTTCCCGCCCCTGAAAGTTTCCAGTGCAAATACCGCAAAAATATTGTACATTGGAATTATAACCGCGATCATCATCGTTGTTACGGCTATGTTTTCATCGCCAAAAATATTCGCAACGATAGGCACGCCCATTATTACAAAATTGCTCCGGAAAATCGCCTGTACCATGACGCCGCGCTTTTTGTTATCCGGCTCAATTTTCGGTATAAATATCATCAGAAAAATAAAAAGTACAAGTACCGCGCCCGCGCCAAACAGCATTAATTTTGGGCGAAAAGTCGCCGCCAAGTCAGTTGTATAAATGCTGTGAAACAACATACAAAAGAAAAAAACGCGGAATACCATTCTGTTCATATGGTTAAGCTCTTCGTCCGTCAAAAGTTTGCTGAATTTGACGAACGCGCCAATAGCCATTAAACAAAACATAGGTACAACCGCGCTTAATGCCACTATAAAATTACTGAACATTTTTAATCACTCGTCTACACTGAAATAACTTTTTACACTGTGAACAAAATCTGCGCGAACTTCCGGCGATTCATTCAGTAAAACGCCCGTCCACGCCAAGAGCATCATTATAAAACTTGTAATCATCATTCGCAACGGTCGCCCGCCCGGCTTGCCTTTTATTTTGCGGTACGATAACCAGCCCGCGCTTATTGGAAAGATTAAAAAATTTACCTCGAATACAAATCTAAAAATTTCAAGCATAATTAAACCTCAAAAAAATTGTCCCAAAATTAAACCCGCCGCGCCTGCCGCCATTAAAACTTTTATGACGCCAATTTTCATTCTTACGGCAATTAACGCGCCTATCAAAATTACCGCGCCTTTCCAGTCAAAAGTTGACGAAAAATCTTGCGGCATTTCCTCAACATTCCAGACAGCCATTAAATCGGAAAGATTAAAAAATTTACCTCGAATACAAATCTAAAAATTTCAAGCATAATTAAACC
>JAFSZS010000012.1 GCA_017455645.1 Selenomonadaceae bacterium
ATAAGGTATGGCGGACCTTTGCAGGGTGAAGGCACGCCGCAAAAATGTAGAAACAGTTCAACGTACTTTCGCCGCATTGACGATAAAAATAATTTTGTTTACAGTGTCAATAAAGATATTCTTGAGATTAAATCTTGCAAGGGACACTACGAAGAGTAAAAAATTTTTTTAATCCCTGCTCCCTAAAATCTAATATCTAAAATCTAATATCTACTCCCTACTCCCTAATCCCTAACTAAAAAATCCTCCGCCGTATTAGCGAAGGATAATTTTTTTGCCGTGCTATCTTTTTTGCAAGTACCGGTTTAATCCAGTCTTTGCCAAATATGTCTTCTGCCGTTATTGCAACCAAATTCATTCGGGAAAGAAGAAATCCACGTTGTAATACCGCACTTAACGCATTGCCAATTCACCGGTCTGCTGCCGCCGGCGTAAATTTTTGACCAAGAATGCATGCTATTACGACTAGCGTCGCAACCATATTCACTGGGATGGTAGCTTGAACCGGTATAATTAGCCTGCATGCCGCACTTGTTACACTGCCAACGAATATCGTTGTATCCGGCGGCACTGGCGTGATTATGAATTGCGTGGCTGTGAATTAAGTGGTTGTGACTGTCAATTTCAGCGGCATTTTCAGTGCTGACGGAAAGACCGGACATAACGGCGAAAACCATTACAGCAAAAACTGCAACAAACATTTTCTTCATATAAGACACCTCCTTTCACTTAAAAATTTTTAGCTGGTTAAAAAAGCACTTTGAATTTTCTGACATTATATTACACGCAAAATTAAATGTGGTATGCAAGCCGAACACTGAAAAAATTTTTTTAATCCCTGCTCCCTAAAATCTAAAATCTACTCCCTCTTCCCTAATCCCTAAATAAAAAAATCCTCCGCCGTATTAGCGAAGGATAATTTTTTTTGGTCGATAATTTCAGTTTGATTTATTATCTTTGTCAAAATTTTTTTTAGCATTGCCCGCCGCCGCAAGAAAGTCCAAATCGTCTTCAAACAGTTCAACTCTTTTTGTACGCTCTTTTAACAATCTTTCAAAAAGCGATTCTTTTATTGAACTTAGCGGCGAAAAATCTGTTTCGGTAAATTCTCTTTCGATATCCACTTGCAACCCCCCCCTTTTGATTTATAATGACATACGCTTTTACTTTGAAAGTATTACAAAAAAATTTTAGTGGAGTCTGTTAATGAAGAAAACTTTTTACTTCGGCATGGCGCTTATCGTCATATTGATATTATGTCTTTTGGCTTACGCAGTGTATTTAAACCGGCACAGCGAAGACATAATTGCCGAACGTATGAACAATATGAAATTGCCGTTGCAATGCACGGAGGCAAAAGTTCGCAACCTTCAAACGGTAGTAAAAATGTCGCTGGTAAATCTTTATTCGGACGAAATAACGGACGTCGTGTCGCTGATTGAAGGGCGTGTCACCAACGAATTTGTAACCACGTCGGACAGAGTGGAAGTCGGTACGCCGGTAGTGGAGCTTGTCAACGAAACCATTCCGCTAAAATTGAAACAGGCTGACAGTGACATTGCGGAAGCTGAAGCAATGTTGACTCGTGCAAGAAACACGTACAAAAGATATGAACAGCTTGTAGCCGAAAGCGCAATATCGCTTGAAAAATTTGATGAGGCAACCGCGCAGTTAAAAGCGGCAGAGGCACGGCTGGAAAATTTTCAAGCGCAAAGGGAACAACTTTTAATTCAACAATCGCGCCAAATCGTAGAGTCAACCATAAGCGGTCAAGTTATAAAAATTTACAAGC
>JAFSZS010000169.1 GCA_017455645.1 Selenomonadaceae bacterium
AAAGATGACAAAATTTTATTTGTAGTTTACACCGAACGCGGCGATATTACGCGGCTTATTTCAGCCCGCGAAGCAGATAAAGAAGAAAAGGAGATTTATTATGTCAACAGTGACTTATATTTTAAGTAAAGGCGAACCTTTGACAGAGGAAGAAAAGGAAGAACTCCGTGCATTGGAAAAACACCCAATAGTTTATGATGAAGACTGCCCAAAACTTACAGAGGAAGAATTGAAACAATTTAAGCGCGTAAATCCCAAACGCAAGGCGGCTAACTGATATGAAAAAAATTTTTGATACAGAAATAAAATCGAACGTCGAAGTTGCAGAAAATATTTTTCGGCTTGAAATTTTATCGCAGGAACTTTCAAAAATCGCTCGCGCAGGGCAATTCGTGCAAGTCAAAGTTTCAGATGAATTTACATTGCGCCGCCCGCTCGGTATCGCCTCGACAAAAAACGGCGTCATTAAAATTTTTTATCGCACTGTAGGGCGCGGCACAAAATCCCTTGCAAACAAAAAAGCCGGTGAACATTTGGATATTTTGGGCGCACTCGGCAACGGCTTTAACCTTGAAATTGACGGGCGAATTTTGCTTGTAGGCGGCGGTATGGGATTAGCTCCGCTTTTAAGCGTTGCCGAAAAAATCCCCGCGGTTGATGTTTTGATTGGCGGCAAAAATGCTGACGAAGTTAATTTTTGGATTGAAGAATTTAAGCCGGAAGTCGGGAAAATTTTTATAACGACGGACGACGGCAGCCGCGGCAGTAAGGGCTTTGCAACGGCACTTTTGCCTGAAGTTTTGGAATATGAAAATTTTTCTGCAATTTTTACTTGCGGTCCGGAAATTATGATGCGCGGCGTTGCAAAAATCGCCAAAGAAAACAATTTGTCGTGTTACGTTTCTTTTGAAGGGCGTATGGCTTGCGGCTTGGGCGCGTGCTTAAGTTGTTCCATTGACACTAAAAACGGGCGCAAAAAAGTTTGTAAAGATGGTCCCGTTTTCGACGCGCAGGAGGTGTTTGACTTTGAGTAATTTTGCATTTCTCAAGGAAAAATCAGAATACGCGCTTTTTGCAAATGATTGTATTGAGGCTGAGGAAATTTTGAAAAAATCTGCAGATTCAAGCATAAAACTTGCACGCCCTGCACTCGACGCGGCTATTAAATGGCTTTACCTTCACGATAAAAAACTTTTCCAAAACAAAACTAATCCAGAAAATTTGTTTGCGCTTATGGAAGATAATTCTTTCAAAATTGCCGTCGGAAAAAATTTATTAAGAAAAATTCACGCCTGCCGCAAATTTGGCAACGCCGCTATTCACAACGAAAAAAATTTTTCAACTGAAGACGCCGTAACTTGCCTGAACAATCTTTTTGACTTTGTGCAGTGGATTGATATGCGGTACGGCGAAAATTACGCGCCCAGAATTTTTGACGTTGACGAAATTTTTACAAGTTCACTTTTGAAAACCGAAATTTGCGGAATTAAAATGAATACGCCTGTTTTGACGGCGTCCGGCACTTTCGGCTTCGGTGAAGAATTTGAAGATTTTGTTGACTTGAAAAGACTCGGCGGCGTTATGGTTAAATGTATCACGCCAAAACCTCGCGCAGGAAATAAGGGCGTGCGAATTACCGAAACGCCCGCGGGAATGTTAAATTGTATTGGCTTGGAAAATCCCGGCGTTGAAATTTTTTTGACTGAAATTTTGCCGCGTATCAAAAATAAATTCAACGTCATTGTAAATATCAGCGGCGGCAGTGTCGAAGAGTACGGCAATTTGGCAAAACTTTTGGACGTTGATGGCGTGGCGGCGATTGAGTTAAATATTTCCTGCCCAAATGTAAAAGACGGCGGGATTATTTTTGGCACGAATGCAAAGGCGGCGGCTGAAGTTACGGCGGCGGCAAAAAAAAATACCAAAAAGCCGGTTATCGTGAAACTTAGCCCAAATGTTACGGATATTACCGAAATTGCGCGGGCGGTTGAAAGTGCGGGCGCGGATTGTATTTCGCTGATTAATACTTTGATGGGAATGGAAATTAATATTCATACGTGGAAGCCTACGCTCGGAAATATTACCGGCGGACTTTCGGGCGGCGCGGTTAAACCGGTTGCTGTCAGAATGGTTTATCAAGTTGCGCAGGTTGTCAAAGTTCCAATAATCGGAATGGGCGGGATTCGCAGTGCTGAAGACGCGGTAGAATTTTTCTTGGCGGGCGCGTCAGCCGTGGCAGTCGGTACGGCGAATTTTGCAAATCCCAATGTTACCAATGAAATTATCGACGGCTTAGAAAATTATTTGCGCAAAAAAAATTTGAACAGTATCAAAGAAATTGTCGGTAAGATAAAATAATGCCCCCAGGAACGCCTGTAATTGACGACACGGCGTTTTTTTATTGCCTTGGTACATTTTACCCTAAAAAAATAAAAGACCGCTTAAAACGGCTCACAGCGATTTTACAGCGATTTTATTTGCGCAGTATTTAAATATTCTCGGTAAGATAAAATAATGCCTCCAGAAACGCCTGTAAGCCTCTGTATGGCGTTTTTTATTGCCGCGGTACATTTTACCCCTAAAAAATAAAAAGCCGCTTAAAACGGCTCTCAGCGGCTTTAAAACGGTTTTAAATTTTTTCGAGCAAATTAATTGTATCGTCAATAAATTTCAGCGCGGCTTTTTCTGAAAGTATCGCCGAATTTTCATACTTTGCAATTTCTTCGCGCAGATTTTTTAATTTCGGATCCAACTTTTTATTTTGCAAAGATTTTATCGCCAATTTGTCAGCCTGCGCGATTCTTTTAAATTGTTCGAGTTGCGGCTTGCACTCTTTCAAATATTCCGGCGTCAAATTTTTCAACAGAATATCGGCGGCACTTTCCATATCCTCAACCATCTTTGAAAGTTCGGAAAAATCGTAGCTGTAATTTCTGCCGGTCAAAGAAATTGCAAGTTGCGCCAAATTTTCAAAATCGGGAGCATCAGCCGCGCCAACTTTCGCCCAAGAATTTTCCATATGACGAGAATGTAGCGCAAAAATTTTCATTGCGTCAGCAACTCTGCCGTATTGCCTTTCAATATTTTTATCCCAAGAAATTTCGGCGTTGTAAATTTCGGGGGCGTTGGCGTATTCTGCGCCGGTTGCAAGTGAAATTTTTGAAAGTTGGTACTGTGACATAGGATTAAAGAAAATCGCCTGTACATTTTGAGTAGGAAGATTTTCAATCGCTCCGAGTGCAAGTTTGGCGTTGCGGTTGCCGCCTTCGGTAATTGAATAATCGTTTACCGGATAATTCCACCAAATACCCAAATCACGATTAAAAATTTTGCAGGCGGCTTGAAAATCTTGTTCCGAAATTCCCTCACAAACAACGCCGTCGCCCGTGTACAGCACAACAATATTTTTGTTAAGCGTGACGGCGAAATCTTCAGTGTAAGGTTTAACTTTGCCGCGCCCGTTAATCATATCGAGGCGGTAATATTCAGTAGGTACAGTCATCAGCGGTTCAACGTCGCCGTAAATATTGCCGAGCTTTTTTTGCAGATTGTTCAAAAATTTGGCTTGCTTTTTGCCGTCTTCGTGGTGGTTGCCCTTATCGTCTTTTAAATCGTCAAAAAAAATTGCGAAATTGCGAACGCCGATATTGTACACCGCGTCAATTTTCCTAAGCAAAAATTTTAAATCTTCGTCAGCTTTTTTGCCGGTGTAATTTAAATCAAGACCGGGCGAAATTGCGAAAATAAATCTTACGCCGTTGCTTTTCGCCGCGTCAACCAAATTTTTCAGCTCGGAAATTTTTTCTGAAGGATAAGGAGTACGCCATTTTTCCCTGTGATAGGGATCATCTTTCGGCGCGTAAATGTAAGCGTTCAAATTGTATTGACGGCAAAAACTCATTAAATCTGCGCGCTGTTCGTTCGTCCACGGCGTACCGTAAAAACCTTCAACAACTCCGCGCAACGGTATTGGGTGCGCAAAACTTGTACTTGAAAATAAAAGCAATATAAAAATCGCCGCCAAAAATTTTTTCATCGTTTACTCTCCTGATATTGACGGAAATTTTTCAGTATGCAAATTGGGCGTTTTTCTGACGCGTTGCCGAAAGGATTATCAATCAGTAAATCGCTTGCAAGTTGCGCGTTCATACCGGGCGTTGCTCCAACAATTCTGGAGCGTTTTAAATCGTTTACATCAGCGATCATTGCGCCGAAACAGCCGAGGCGCGCCTTAATTGCGGCAACAACTTTATCCGGCTCTTCGGGACCATAGACAACGGTTTTATCGAAGGGCGGCATATCGCCTGTAACGTCGTCGATTAACGCGGCTTGACGCCCTCCCCATTTGTAGAAAAGCCCGCGCATTCCAATAACTTTGCCCAAAAATCCCGCAAAAAGTGCAAAGGCAACGCGCCAATCGCCCTCCTTTCTCATTAAAGCCTGCATACCGTGAGGCGTTGCCAAAGAGCCGTAATCCGGAATAAATCTGCAACAAAATCTTGCAAGGCGGGTAATTTCCATTTCGTCGGGGCGTACAATATTTCCCTGCGTAATTGCAACGACACTTTCTGCAACCGTCAAAACGTCATTTTCGGTAATTTTATCCCGCGTGTATTTTTCTATTGCGTCAACAATGTTATCTTTCGGCGTCAAAATTCTTGTGGTAATTGGAATAATTTCAACCATTAAAAATTTCCTTTCGTTGTAAAAAATTTTAATCCCTAATCAAAGTAACGCCGGTTAATTGCGTCAATTCTTCGGCAGTCAAAACAATTCTTGCAATAGACCAATGCATAGGCGTCCTTCCAACTTCACGGTAAACAAGTTCAATCGGAAAATCTACCATATGACTTAAAGCCTCTTCAAGCGTCATACCCTTTCGCGCAGTCAAAGTAATTGTTTGAACCAGATTAACGCTTTCTTGATGTTCAAGTACCAACGCCTCAAAATAATCATCTTCACGGGGCTTGCCTTCGCGTTCGACTTTGCCGCGCACTGCAATACCGTCGTACTGTTCAAACGGTAAAAGCGGGTGGCAAATTGCGTCAACGATCATTGCGGATTGTTTGCCCTCGTTGCGAAATTCTATCACAGTTGAAAGTGTAACGGATTTTTCGTCGCGCGATAAAATTTTAAAAGGCGTCCTGCTTTGAATTTTTGGGACAACTTTTTCTTGTCCGCGATTCTTCAGAAAAATAAAAATCGCCAAACAAAATAAAACCGCCGCGCCTAAAATCCCTTCAAGAATTACCATTTACAAAAATTCCCTCCCAAAACTTGCCTAACTTTCAAAGGTAGTTTAAAATACGGTTTATTATTTTAGCGTTTAATTTTGAAATTGTAAAGGAATTTAAAATGAGCGAAAATCTGAAAAATATTTTGATAGTGAAACTTTCGGCGATTGGGGATGTAATTCACGCGCTGCCGGTAAGTTACGCAATAAAAGAAACTTTTCCGGATTCAAAATTAACTTGGGTAGTGGAGCCGCCCGCTTACGATTTACTCAAAATGAATCCTTGCGTTGACAAAATTATTATCTTTGAAAAAAAAGAATTTAAAACTTTCGGCGGCTTCGTTGAAAAATTTTTCCCGTTCAAAAAAATTTGTTTTAGCGTTTAATTTCAAAATTGTAAAGGAATTTAAAATGAGCGAAAATCTGAAAAATATTTTGATAGTGAAACTTTCGGCGATTGGGGATGTAATTCACGCGCTGCCGGTAAGTT
>JAFSZS010000013.1 GCA_017455645.1 Selenomonadaceae bacterium
AGCAACGCCGCTGAATAAATGCACGCGCCTTTTTCCGGTACAACAAGTTTTCCCTGTATGCAGGTAAGAAATTTTTCAACGACGCAATCAATATCAAGCCAAAATCAGTAATAAAAAGTTTGCATTAATTTTCAATAATGCTGATTCTTTCGATATTTTTTATTTTGTTTGCAGAGTCGTCAATCTCAAGCAACGCCGCTGAATAAATGCACGCGCCTTTTTCCGGTACAACAAGTTTTCCCTGTATGCAGGTAAGAAATTTTTCAACGACGCAATCAATATCAAGTCCAATTACAGAATTTAAAATCCCTACCATCCCCAAATCCGTAATGTAAGCCGTGCCGTTGGGTAAAATTCTTTCGTCAGCCGTTTGTACGTGCGTATGAGTGCCGACAACCGCCGTAACTTTGCCGTCCAAGAAATATCCCATTGAAATTTTTTCGCTTGTTGCCTCGGCGTGAAAGTCAACCAAAATTATATCGCACTGATTTTTAATCTGCGCGACAATTTTTTCTGCGCAAACAAAAGGGCAGTCGATAGGTTGCATAAAAGTTCGCCCCAAAATATTTATCACGCCAATATTTTTAGAGCGATAGGGAAAAATACAAAAACCGTTGCCGGGCGTGCCTTCGGGGTAATTTGCCGGGCGAATTAAAAAAGGCTCCCTGTCAATTATCGACAGAATATCTTTGTTGCTCCAAACGTGGTTGCCGGTTGTGATAATATCTGCTCCGCCGCTCAAAAGTTCATTGAAAGTTGAAACTGTCAAGCCGTGACCGTGCGCCGCGTTTTCGCCGTTTGCAATTACTATATCGATATTTTTTTCAGATTTAAGTTTTGGCGTGTATTCGGCGAAAGTTCGTCTGCCTGCACGTCCAAAAATATCGCCGACCATTAATATTTTCATAAATTCCTGCTTTCTAAGGTTTTTGGGTTAAAATTTTTTTATTTTTAATGTACTTTCTTTTTCCGAAGCAAAAAAGAATGAGCAACGCACGCCTTGCAACCAAAACAAAGTGCAAAAGCGGGCGGCTAATTTTTTTTCAAAAAATTTTTTGGTATATCTTTATTTTGTATTTATCTGTTGTAAACTACAACGCGTTCCTGTTCACGCACGCAAACTAATTTACCTTCAACGCGCAGCTGCCGCATATTGCTTAGGCATTGCTCCAGATAATCTTCTTGCTCCAATAAATATTCTTCGTCGGGTATTGCGCCGTCATAATCTTCAATTAAAGTGTCGCCGAAATAATTTACCGCCATTTCAGTTAAAAGCGAAAGTTCTTTGCAGGTTAAAGTTGCCATATCGCGGCGCACGTTCAAAAAGTATGTGCCAAAAATTCCTTCGACGTTTAATTCAATCGACGCGCCGTACAAATTTTCGAGGTAGTGAAGTGTTTCGACGGATTCCGCCACGCACTTTAAAAAATCCTCAAAATCGTCTTTGGAAAATTTGCCGCTCAATGCAAAGGAAAGCTCAAGTATATCGTCCTTTGAATCGTAAGAAACAGATTGAATAGCCGGATACACCACAAGTATTGACGCCAATAACCGGCTGGCGTCCGGATTAGGTTTTTTTTCTTTTTTTAGAAAATCGAACATCTCAAAACCTCCTTTGCAATTACGAAAAAGCGAGGGCAGAAAATTTTCCCTCGCTTGTAGTCAAAAATTATTTGGCGTAGTCAACCACGCGCGTTTCACGAATGATAGTAGCTTTAATCTGCCCGGGGTATTCCAATTCTTTTTCGATACGTTTAACAATGTCATGAGCCAACGCCACGGCTGCCAAATCGTCAACGTGATCGGGTTTAACCATAACTCTAATTTCTCTGCCCGCTTGAATTGCAAAACATCTTTCCACGCCGTCAAAGGATTCTGCAATTTCTTCAAGCATTTTAAGGCGTTTCAAATACATTTCCAAACTTTCACGCCTTGCGCCGGGGCGAGCGGCAGACACTGCATCAGCCGCGGCAACCAATACCGCCTCAACTGTCAAAGGTTCAACGTCGCCATGATGAGCGGCTATTGCGTTAATGACGTTTTTATTTTCCCTGTAACGTTTAGCCAAATCTGCGCCAATGGTAACATGTGGACCCTCAATTTCGTGGTCTACGGCTTTTCCAATATCGTGCAAAAGTCCGGCGCGTTTTGCCAAATTTACGTCAACGCCCAATTCACTTGCCATAATTCCGGCTAATTGTGCAACTTCGATTGAGTGATTCAAAACGTTTTGCCCGTAACTTGTGCGATATTTCAGCCTGCCCAAAAGTTTAATTAATTCAGGATGAATACCATGCACGCCTACTTGAAAAGTTGCCTGTTCGCCGGTTTCTTTCATTCGATTTTCGACTTCTTTTTGGGCTTTTTCAACCATTTCTTCAATTCGCGCAGGGTGAATTCTGCCGTCAGAAATTAAACGTTCCAAGGCAACGCGGGCGACTTCGCGGCGCACGGGGTCAAATCCTGAAAGTATGACTGCTTCCGGCGTATCGTCAATGATTAAATCAATACCGGTTAAAGTTTCAAGCGTGCGAATATTTCTGCCTTCGCGCCCAATGATTCTGCCTTTCATGTCATCGCTGGGCAAAGTTACGACTGAAACGGTAGTTTCTGCCACGTGATCAGCCGCCGAGCGTTGAATTGCCAAACTCAAAATATCACGTGCTTTTTTGTCTGCCTCGTCTTTAATTTGTGCCTCAAGTTCTTTAATTCTAAGGGCTTTATCGTGTTTCAAGCCTTCTTCGACTTCAGCCATTAAAATATTTTTGGCTTCTTCACGGGACAGCGCGGCGACTCTTTCAAGTTCGGCGTTTTCTTTTTCCTGCATTGAATCCAATTCTGCTTGCGATTCGTTGAGCCGTGCCTCTTTTTTGATTAACAGTTGTTCCTTTTTTTCGAGAGAATCCATTTTTTTATCGAGGTTCTCTTCTTTTTGAACAACGCGCTTTTCTTGTCTGGCAAGTTCGGCGCGTCTTTCTTTAGTATCCCTGTCCAATTCTTGACGCATACGGTGAATTTCTTCCTTTGCTTCAAGGATGGACTCTTTTTTTTCTGCGTTGCTTTTTTCTTGAGCTTCGGCGATAATTCGGCGGGCTTCTTCTTCAGCCGAGCCTATTTGTGCTTCTGCCGTACGTTTACGCGCCGCGTAGCCGCCCACTGCTCCCAAAATTATTGCAACGATTGCTACTGAAATTGTAATAAGTATAACCTGCACCCCCTAACTTTTTTTGTTGACCCCGTTCAAAAAGCAGAGGGCGAAACTTGCCAATACTCCAAAAAAATTCTAATCGTTAAATTTTGTCAGTCTTCTCTTCATAAATAAATCGCCTCACAATTTATTTTAAACCGTAAAAATTTTCAACGTAGAAAATGCGGCAGTCAAAAAATTTGTACGCTGCCCGAACATTTAGGGCTTGCCAAGTTTTCCCTCAGACTTTCCCTAACAGGTTTGTACTCACACCGTACCGCAATATTTTATATATTGGTTGCAATTCTGTCAATTAAAAAATGACGCCTTAATTTGCGCCTTTTCTATTTCAATTTTTTATATTTTAATTTATTTTTTTTTATTTATTACGGTTTTTCTTTCTTTGAAAAACCGGCGGGCGGCGTAGCTGAAGCTCATTAATCATTCGCTTCGCACCTTGGACGCCGTGTTTTAGCATTTTTATGCTAATTTTGAAAAATATTTTTCAGGCAGACGAGAAATTTTACCGGTTGCCGCGCTTGTAAAAACATTGCGGCTAAATCCCTCAACCAAAATTTTTTCTTCTCCTGCGCGACGGATTTTATATTCAAATTCCCATTTAACTTTTGTCAAGTTGGCAGGTATAATTTCAAGTTCCAGTTCGTCGTCAAATTTCGCCGGCTCAAAATATTTTGCTTGCACTTCGACTATTGGAAATAAAATTCCGTCATTTATCATTTCGTTTAAGTCAATTCCGAGCGTGCGCAAAAATTCAACGCGCCCGGTTTCAAACCAGCGAATGTAATTTGAATGGTGGACTACGCCCATTAAATCAGTATCATAAAAATGCACGCGCAAATTTATTTTCAAGTTACCACCGCCTAAAATTCTATTCCACGCTGTGCTTTTATCCCGCGTTGGTACGGGTGCTTGATTAATTTCATTTCGGTTACCAAGTCTGCCGCGTCGATTAATTTTTCTGTAGCGTCGCGCCCCGTGAAAACCAAATGCAATTCCGGCGGGCGAATTTCTATCAAGTTTAACATTTCGTCTTCAGTGATTAAGCCGAATTTTACCGCGTAATTTATTTCATCCAAAATTATTAAATCCCAATCACCGGAAATAATTTCTTCCTGAGCGATTTTCAAAGTTTCGGCGGCGGCTGCTTTATGCTCGGAAATTTCCCCGCTTTTTGTAAAGCCTAAGCCGCACTGCCTGATTTCTATTGGTAAAAGTTTCAGCGCGTCAAGTTCGCCGTAATTTTGCCCGCCCTTGATAAATTGCAGAATTAAAACTTTCAGCCCTGCGCCAAATGCTCTAAGTGCCAAGCCGAGTGCGGCGGTTGTTTTGCCTTTGCCGTCGCCCGTATGCACAATAACTAATCCTTGCATAAAATTCACTTCCTGCACATTAGGGAGTAGTGGGTAGTGGGTAGGGAATAGTGGATATTTTTTTCTATTCCCTATTCCCTAATCCCTATTCCCTATTATCGCGCGGCATTGATATTTTCAGGGCGTCGCGCAGATTTTCTACCGACAACAAATTTACATTCGGTACAGATTTTATTTCGTTGAAATTTTTTTTCGGCAGGATAATATTTGTAAAGCCCATTCTAACGGATTCTTCGACACGTTGCCGCGCCTTACTGACGGCTCGAATTTCGCCGCTCAATCCAACTTCGCCAAAAATTACACATTGCGGCAAAAGTTTTCTGTTTGCAAAACTCGACGCAAGCGCAACAGCCAAAGGTAAATCTGTTGCAGGCTCGTCAATTTTAATCCCGCCCGCGGTTTTTGCGTAAACATCGCAACTGCCGATTGTCAAATGTAGCCGCTTTTCCAAAACTGCCAAAAGTAATTGGATTTTTTTTACGTCAACTGAATCACTTGTACGGCGCGGCGGCATGAAAGGCGTTGGAGCAACCAAGGCTTGAACTTCAACAAGAAGCGGGCGCGTGCCTTCGACAGTCGGTACAATGACACTGCCTGTATCTTCA
>JAFSZS010000170.1 GCA_017455645.1 Selenomonadaceae bacterium
AAGAACGCAGCGATACTTGCGCAATTTGGGCGGCGGCGGTTGTCGGCGAGGCTATGGCGGCGATTGTTACGGCTGATTCTGTTGTTGAAAAATTCGGCGGCGATTTTTTAGGCGATACTTTGAACAATCTTAAAAATTATCGTGACAGAATTTTTAGGGATATAGGGTTATAGGGGAAAAGGGTTATAGGGATTTTTAAAATGAAAGAAAATATAATTTTGATAGGATTTATGGGCGTCGGCAAAACAAGTTTAGGTAAATTGCTTGCGTCAAAATTGGGGCGCGGCTTTGTAGATTTAGATGAAAAAATTGAGCACGACGCGGGAATGTCAATTCCACAAATTTTTGAAACGCACGGCGAAAAATATTTTCGTGAATTGGAAAAAGCCGCGGTTAAGGAAGTTTGCACGCGCCGAAATATCGTAATTGCAACCGGCGGCGGCACTGTCAAAGATTCTGAAAACATTCAGCTGTTAAAAAATTCCGGCGTGATAATTTGCTTGACTACCGAGCCGGAAGAAATTTTCAGACGCACCGAAAAACAAGGCGAACGCCCTGTACTGGACGGCGGCGGCTCTGAACGCCTCAACACCATTAAAAAACTTTTGGCGGAGCGTGAACAATTTTACAATCAGGCAGATTATCAGATTGATACTACTGATTGGTCGCCGCTCCAAATTGTCAACAAAATTTGCGAAAAAATTAAATTGCAGAGGTAATTTTATGGAAAAAATAAAAGTCGAACTCGGCGAAAACTCTTACGAAATTTTCATTGGCGAAAATCTTTTTGAAGAAGTTGCAAAATTCGCCACCGCGCCCAATTTCTCAAAAAAAATTCTGATTGTTACTGACGAAAATATTTTTAACATTCACGGCGAAACTTTATAAAAAATTTCAATCGTTAAAAAATTAAATTGCAGAGGTAATTTTATGGAAAAAATAAAAGTCGAACTCGGCGAAAACTCTTACGAAATTTTCATTGGCGAAAATCTTTTTGAAGAAGTTGCAAAATTCGCCACTGCGCCCAAATTTTCAAAAAAAATTCTGATTGTTACTGACGAAAATATTTTTAACATTCACGGCGAAACTTTAAGAAAAATTTTCAGCCGGTACAATTCCAATTTTGAACTGGAAATTATCCCGCCCGGCGAAACTTCCAAAAATCTTGCCGAAGCCGAAAAACTTTACACCTGCGCGATTGAATCGCAACTTGACAGAAAATCTGTTATCGTGGCGATAGGCGGCGGCGTTGTAGGGGATTTGGCGGGATTTGTGGCGGCAACTTATCTGCGCGGCGTCAATTTTATTCAAGTGCCTACAACTTTGCTCGCGCAGGTTGATTCTTCAGTTGGCGGCAAAACTGCAGTGAATCACAAGCTCGGCAAAAATTTAATCGGCGCGTTTTATCAGCCAAAGGCGGTTTTCATTGACGTTGCAACGCTAAAAACTTTGCCGCCGCGGGAAATTAAAGCGGGACTCGGCGAAGTCGTAAAATACGGCGTTATAAGCGACGCAGAATTTTTTTGTTATCTTGAAAAAAATATCGAAGGAATTTTAAGCGGTAATGTTGAAATTTTTAAGCAGATAGTAAAGCGTTCGTGCGAAATAAAAGCTGAAGTTGTCAGCAGCGACGAAAAAGAATCCGGCTTGCGCAGAATTTTAAATTTCGGTCATACAATCGCCCACGCAGTCGAAGAAGAAACGCACTACCAAAAATATTGTCACGGTGAAGCGGTTGCAATCGGTATGATTGGCGCGGCTTTAATCAGTCAAAAATTAGGCTGCGTTGACGCCGAAAAAGTTACACGCCTTAAAAATCTGATTGAAAGTTTTGGAATGTACACGCACTGCGAAAATTGCAAAGTCGAAGGAATTTATAAAGCACTTTTCAGAGACAAAAAAACTGTAGGCGGAAAAATTAATTGGGTGCTGATGAAAGATTTTGGCAGCGTTGAAATTTCTGACAATGTGCCGGAAAAAATTGTCAAGGACGCGCTACAAGAAATTATTGTTTAAAGGAGGCTGAAAATCTTGCCGCTTGTAACTATTGAAGATGATTTTGATTTAAAGAAAATTGCAGACAGCGGGCAGTGTTTCCGCGCCAAAGAAGTTTCCCCCGGCGTTTTCAGATTTATTACCCTTGATCACGTTATAGATATGGAAAAAATCGAAGACGAAACTTTCAAAATAAGTTGCGGCGCATCTGAATGGGAGCTTATTTGGAGCAAGTATTTTGACATTCAAACTGATTACGCCGAAATTCGCAAAGAAATTACCGACTTTGGCGAAAATAAACCTTGCGGCGAATATCTGCGAAAAGCTACAGAATTTGGCAAGGGAATTAGAATTTTGCGCCAAGACCCGTTTGAAACTTTGATAAGTTTTATAATCAGTCAAAGAAAAAGTATTCCCGCCATTCGTACGGCGATTGAATTAATTTGCGAAAGTTTCGGCGACCCTGTAAAAACTGCTGACGGCTCGGAAATTAACGCCTTCCCGCAAGTCGATGAACTTTGCAAAGTTTCGGCGTTTGAATTGTCGAAATTTTCTTTGGGCTATCGCAGTGCCTATGTTCATGACGCGCTACAAAGGGTTAAAGGTTTATCCATTGCGCTTGACGATTTATTCAGTTCCAACGACGATGATTTAATGGACACTTTGAAAACAATCCGCGGCGTCGGTGATAAAATTGCGGCGTGCGTTGCCTTGTACGCCTATCACAGGTTTGCTTGCGTGCCGGTTGACGTTTGGATTAAGCGGGCGATTAAGGACGATTTCAAGGGCGAAAATGTTTTTGTGGAGTTTGGAAGTTTGGCGGGCGTTTTGCAGCAGTACATTTTTTATTACAAACGTTTTGGTAAAAAAGATTTGGTTGTAGACGATGATGAGTAAAAATTTTTTTGCCGTAATTTTTGCGGCAACTTTTTTTATTTCAGCCGTCGCGCAGGCAAGCGTTCAACCTTTTGAGTTGGAAAATGAAGAAATTCCGGAACTTGACCCCGAATATAAAGACGCTCCAACTTACGAAGAAGACGAAAAGCCGCCGGAAACTGAAACGCCTACTGTTGAAAATGAAGGCTTGGAATTTTTGATTTACAATGAAAACGGCGTGATGGCGTTTGCAATAATTGCCGACCATGAAAAATATCAACTGCGCCCGATTCTTGCCAAAAATCAGATTAAAGGGCGTGCAACCGTTTCACAAATGACGAAAAATCTTGACGATATTGCAATAATCAACGCGAGCTATTTTATGCCGAGCGGCAGTTTGATTGGCGTTACAAAAATTGACGGCGAAATTATAGGCGTCGATGATTTTTACCGTTCGGCAATAGGAATTTATGACGACGGCTCCACGATTTTTGGGCGCGTCAAGTACATTGGCGAAATAAATTTTTACGGCGATAAAATCCCGATTAACGGCGTGAATTGCGAGCGCGGCGAAAATTCTTTGGTGGTTTACAACGGCTATTTCGGCGAAACTACCGGCACAAATAATTTTGGCGTTGAAATTGTGGTTGAGGGCGGCGTCATTACCGGAATTTTTTATGACGCGGGAAATAATTACATACCGATTGACGGCTATATAATCAGTGCGCACGGTACGGCGGCGGAGCCTTTTAAATCTGCGCGAGTGCATGACAAAATAAAACTCAATCAAGATATTTTGAGTGAAGACGGCAATTTTAATGCAATTCCGACTGTAATTGGAGCGGGACCGCGCCTTGTTATGGACGGGAAAATTTTTGTAACGGCTGCCGAGGAAAAATTTCCTGCAGATATTCGAGTTGGACGTGCGCCGCGCAGTGCAGTTGGTGTAACTTCGTACGGCGATTATATTTTGGCGGTTGTGGACGGCAGGCAGGCGCACAGCCGCGGTTGTACTTTGCAAGAATGGGCTGATATTCTGCTTAACAAATTTGGCGCGTTCAATGCAATTAATTTGGACGGCGGCGGCTCAACTGAACTGATTGTAAAAGATAAATTGGTAAACAAGCCCAGCGACGGGCGCGAGCGAATGGTAGGCGACGCGCTTGCAATTTTGCCGAAATAAAAAAGCCGCTCATTACGGGCGGCAATTTTTTTATATTAAATTTCTTCGAGTTTTGCTGAATCGACGAAAATTTTTTTATTGACAATATCAATTTTTGTTATGACGCTCTTTAACGCAGGAATTAATATTTCTGTTTCGCCGACAACTTGATAGACATCATTACTGCCGGTTTTCAGAACATTTTGCACTTTGCCTAGAGTTTTTGAACCGTTAAAAACCTCACAACCGATAATATCAAAAGTATAAAATTCGCCCTCTTCAAGCGGCGCGGCTTCTGCGCGAGTAACTGTCAGAAATTTATTTGTAAGAGTTTTGGCAAGTTCCCGGCTGTCAATATTTTTAAACTTAATAAAAATTTCGCCGCCGATATGCCGGACTTTTTCAACTGTAAAAATTTTTCCGCCAACAGAAATTTCAGTTAGATTATCAAAACGTCCTTCAAAATCTGTAAGCGGGATAATTTTCAAAGTGCCGTCAAGTCCGCGTGCCTTGCCGATTTTCCCAATGATTATTTCAGCCTCTGATTGCAATTATTTTATCATCCTCAATCAAAATTTCGACGTTCATAATTTCGCGCATATTATCGCCGATTTTCAATTCAACTTGACGCTCCAAAGTGCCTTGGGTAATTTCCGCGCCGATTGTAAGCTTTTCAATAGTTTCTTTGCGCAAATTAGCTTCAGCGATTCTTTGGCGGCGTTGATTAATTTCATTGCCGAAAAATTGTTGGATTCTGGCGGCGTTTTCTGGGTTGTTATCCAATTCGCGTTTGCGGTCAATTTCAATCTGTCTAATTTCAAGTTCCATTTGTTCAGCAGTTTTTGAAAAATCGTTAATCAAGCGGTCCTTGAGTTTTTCGGTAAGTTTCGCCTTAACTGTTACGGGTACTTTAATTGAAATACTGTCCATAATTTCAGCCTCCTTAAATTACGCCGCTTATCATACCAAAATTTTCTAAAGACGGCAATAAAAATTTGTGGTACAATTAAAAAAAATCTTGGAGGGAAATTTTATGAAGTTTTTAATTTTGGCAATGATTTTAATTTTTGGTTTTAGTTCGACGGCGGCGGCTGAAGAAAGAATCCCGACAATTTCGGTAAGCGGCGAAGGTACGATTGAAGTTGCGCCCGACAGAGCCACAATTTCTGTAGGCGTTGTAACGCGTGACAAAAACGCGTCAAAAGTTCAAGCCGATAACTCAAGAATTGCCAACGAAATTATTAAATCTGTAAGCGCGCTCGGAATTGACAAAAAAAATATTCGCACGGGCAATTACAGTTTTTATCCATACTACCGGCAAGACAACAACCGCCGAATTGCTGACGGCTACGAAGCTAACAACACCGTTACTGTTATTGTTGACGATTTAAATTTGGTCGGCAAAGTTATTGACGCGGCACTTTCGCACGGCGCAAATCAAATTGATTCACTGGAATTTGGAATTAAAAACAAGAGCAATTTGCAAAATGAAGCGATACGCCTTGCAGTTCGTGACGCCCGCGCAAAGGCTGAAGTTGTAGCCGCCGAACTCGGCAAAAATATTATTGGCGTGCGCAGTGTTTCTGTTAATTCCGGCTACATTTCCGCGCCGCGTGCAAATAAAATGTTTATGGAAGAAATGGCAATGGATGGCGCGGGAGCAACGCCGATTGAATCCGGAACTTTGACTTGCTCGGCAAGCGTCCACGTCGAATTTGAAATGAATTGATGAAAAAGCCGTATTTAAACTCAATCGAATATATCCGCGGCGTTTCAATGTTGGGCGTCGTAGCAATTCACATTGGCGCACAATATTTAATGAATCCCGCGCCGAATTTACATTTAATCGCAATTTTGGAAATCGCCTCGCGTTTCAGCGTTCCGATTTTCTTTTTTATTTCGGCGTTTGGACTTTTTTACAAAATTGACTTAGCCGCGCCCTTTGACTACGGAAAATTTTTGCGCAAAAGATTTAAAGCGGTGTTGTTGCCGTATTTAATTTGGTCTGCGCTGTACATTTTGCACGACAATTTTTTTTACGGCGCGGGAATACCTGCGCCTTCATACGCGGCTGAAATTTTGTTTTTTGGGCTTGCGAAGTACCAACTTTATTTTTTGGTAATTTTAATTTGGTTTTATTTGTTAATACCGCTGTGGATAAAAATCATAAAAAATTTGACTTTGATAAAATTTGCCGCAATATTTTTTCTGCAGATAGTATTTAATTATTTTTCAAGTTACAGCACGGAACTTTTTCAGTTGACACAATCTTTGCCGGACGATTCATTTTTGAAAATGTTGTTGCAATGGCGGCTGAATTATTTGGTTTTGCATTATGTTTTTATATTTTTATTGGGCGGAATTTTGGCGGTACATTCGCAGAAATTTTTTGAATGGTTGACTAAAAATAAAAAAATCGTCAGCGCAGGATTTTTAGCCGCGTTGACTTTGCATTTGGGGTATTTTTATTTTTTAGTGTACGAAAGAAAATTCAGCTTAATGGCGGCAGTGAACACGGCGCACCAACTTTCGCCGACGGGATTTTTATACACAATCGCCGCGTCAATTTTTCTGTTTATGATTTTTGAAAATTTTTCTTTCAATAAATTTCTTCGCGCAGGTTTAAGCGTGCTCGGCAAAAATTCTTATTTCGTGTACTTGTTCCACCCTTTGGCGATAACTTATTTGGACTTGGAATTGAAAAATCTGGGGCAATTAATGACGGCAACCAACGCAATAATTTTTTACGTGTTGACAGTTTCAATTTCACTCGTTGCAAGTTTCATTTGGAGTAAGCTTTACAATTTTGCGACGGTGTAATATAATAGCGGCGATGTCGGGAACGGCAGGCGGTTGCATCACTTCCGAAAGGAGGTGAATGTTATGCGTATCGTCAAGTTTATTGTCCGCGTGATTATTATCGCCGGTGTAATACTTCTCGTACTTAGCAAAACAGCCGCCTAAGCTCCGGAAAAGCATAGACGACTGATTAACTTACAGTAAACATACCTTTATTCACGAGCAACCGTTTGCCACGATGTCCTAAAAGCGTCTCGCCTCATTTGCGGGACGTTTTTTAGTTTTCTAATTTTTACAGTGAAATTATACCCTTGAAAATTTTAACTGTCAATAACTCCAAAAGAAATTGAGCTGTATTTTCCGCCGCCTGCAATTTTAAAGCCAAGCCGCGCAAATTCACTGCTGCGCGAATTTTCCTTCATAACAACGCAACGCCGCGCAACCCTGCAAGCTTCACGTACCGAATCAATTTCAAGCGGGCGATTATCTGCAAGCGGGCGAATAGGATTTATCCCTGAACTTTTTATAATTCCGTGGCGAAACATTGGGTCAAAATAAACTACGTCAAAAGAATTTTCGGCGCAATTTTTCAAGTAGTCAAAGTAATCTGCAGTAACAATTTCAACGCGGCGCATTGCGTCAATAACGGGCGGTGTATCGTCCGAAAAATTTTTCATACCATAACGCACAACTTCAGCAAGCACTGGATTAATTTCAAGTGCGGTGACATTTTCTGAAACAAAACTTAAAACGATTGAATCACTGCCGAGCCCCAAGGTACAATCTAAAATTTTATCACCGGCTTGAATTTTCGCCGCGTCAATCAGCCTGTCGCCTAAGCCTTGCCGCAAATTTTTTATCCTTAAGTGCGCGGTATTCGGGTGAAAAAATATTTCGCCTTCGTTGGTAACAATTACCGGAAAATTATTTCTGATAAGCAAAATATTTTCAACGCGGTAAATTTTTTTCAGTGCGTCAAGTGAAAAATCTGCGCGAGGTACAAATTTTAAATTTAAATTTCGTGCGAAAGTTTCAGCCAAAATTCCAGAATCAGCCTTAGATTTTCGGGCGGTAGTAACAATAAAATTTTGCATTTCAAGCCTCCAAAAATAAAATTGACAGGGCGCGGCAAGTCTATTAAACTAAAAGAAAAATCTACAGCGCGGGAGGTGACGGCTTATGAGCGAACAGGAAGATAAACAGTTGGAAATGGCGCGGCGACTTCAAAAAATGCTGATAGTTACAAAAAAAGATGAGCAGGATAACAATCAGCGAAAGTTGGCAAGTCAATTTATGCAAATGATGGACGTTACACGAAAGGTGGAGAACGACGCAAAACAGAAAGAATGGGCGGAGCAATTCGCCGCAATGATGGAACAAACACGCTCTTTTGATTCTGAACGTGAACGCCTTCAAAAAGCCGGAGAAACCGCAATTTCAGACGCTTTTGCAAGAATGATTCATATCACGCACAAACTTGAAGAAGAAAATAAAAACCAATTTGAATTTCCGCCGGATGTAAGCATTGAACATTTTCCGAGCGCGGGCGATAAATTTTTTCAATCACTGATAAAAAAACTCCCAAAAAGAATCCAGCGTTTCCCTCAAGCATTCCGCCGCAACCCGCGAGCAGTCATTAAATATTTTCTTGCAATGATTGTAGGGCGCGTTTTGGCAATTACTTTGTACGTCGTGGCGGCTTTTATTCCTGCCTTGCCAATTCCTGAATCAGTGGCGGGCGTGGTAGGAAAAGCCCCAACAGCACTTGGCAGCGCACTAACCACAATGCGCGGCGCGGTTGTAGAGTTCAGCCCTCAAGCGATTATGGCAACCGTTACAACAATTCCAACTGATATTAACAAATTGCTACAGAAAGTCGGCGAATTTTTCCAATATTACGGGCGTCGCGCAGGATTATTTTTCTGTAAGGCAGTAAGGCACCCGCGTTGGGCGGCAAAAGAAATTTGGAAATTTTTACACCAAAAAGGACCGTTACTTTTGAGAATCGGCAAAGGCGCGGTAGGCGTGGCGTTTTCTTTCTTCGTAATTAAAATGGCTATGATTTTTCTACTGCCGCTTTTCGGCGGAATTGCTATAACAGTTTTGGGCTTCAAAGTTTCAATCATTTTGGTAGTTGTAGTAAGAATGGCAATTTCAACCGGCAGCGAAATTTTGGGCAGAGTTTTGGGTAAAAAATGTATCGTAATGGGAAAATATCTGTACAACCACCCTGAAGAAATTGTGCGCCTTGCAAGAATGTTAATGGACGAATGGATGCAAAATTGGATTAAAGATAACAAGAGCGCGTTTGGTATGACGGATTTTCAGAAAGATTTAGAGTCAAAAGAGAAGTTGAAGAAATGAACGAGTTTTTTATAGGCTTACAATTTTTAACAAGAATTTCAATAGTTAAGCAAACTGTTTGGACTGAAGAAAGTTTTGGAAAATCTGTAAAATTTTTTCCGGCAGTCGGCGCGGTACTCGGTATTTGTTACGCCGTGCCGATTTTTATTTTTATTTACTTGACAGATTGCGCCTTTCCAATTTTTACGGGCGCGTTGGGATTTTTTTTGAACGTAGTTTTAACGGGCGGGCTTCACTGCGACGGCTTAATGGATTCGGCGGACGGTTTATTTTCCGGGCGCGAAAAAGATAAAATGTTGGAAATAATGAAAGACTCTCTCGCAGGAGCGTTTGGCGTTGTATCTTTGGTAACGGTTTCGGCGTTGCAAATTTCAACATTGGCTGAACTTGCGAAATTTTTACCAATGTTACTTTGTTTGGCAGTTTACGCCGCGCCGATAATTGGAAGGCTTGCAATGGTATTGGTAATTTCAATTTTCCCGTACGCACGCCCTGAAGGAATTGGAAAAGCTTTTTCAAAGTACGCAACGCCGAAAACTTTTTTTATTGCGCTGATTGAAACATTTTTTTTGTTGCTGCCGATACTTTTTTTGGAAGTGGAAATTTTTATGGCGGCGTTAATGTCAATGTGCGCGGCGGTACTTTTTGCGCTGTATTTTGGAAAATTTGTAATGTTGAAAATTGGCGGCTTGACGGGCGATATTTACGGCGCGGTTGAATTTTTGGCTGAAGTTTTGGTACTGATAATTTTTTTGTTCGCAGGATTTTATTTCAATTAAAAAATCCCGTGCCATTGCAGGTACGGGAAAATTTTTTTTGATTAAGCTAAGACGTTATGCTTAACGCGTTCATGTTCTTCGGATTTTTTAGCGTATAGGAATAGGTAAGGCTTTGAGGTTATCGCCGCTTTTTCCCCTCCTCTAAAACGTGCGTGCAACTTTCATCGCACACGGCTTGCCATCTATCTTTCTTACTTCAAGTGTTTTTGGTACTTTTCAAATCTTTCGTCCAGG
>JAFSZS010000171.1 GCA_017455645.1 Selenomonadaceae bacterium
AATTTTTATTTTTTGGGAGTTGTAAATTTGGAAAGACTTTTGAATTTGAAGAAAAAGATTTTGAAAGAAGTTGCAGAAAATTTTAGCCGCGTCGAGGAAATTTCAGAAATAAATACTTTGAAAGTTTTAAATGCAATGCGGAAGCTGAAAATTTCTGACGCACATTTTAAAACTTCGACAGGCTACGCTTACGGCGATATCGGCAGAGAAAAATTGGACGAACTTTTTGCAAAGATTTTTAAAGCTGAAGCCGCGCTTGTACGTACGCAATTTGTCAGCGGCACTCACGCGCTTGCAACTGTTTTGTTTGGAATTTTGCGCCCGAATGATGAATTAATTTCTGTTACCGGCGAACCTTATGACACAATGCAAACTGTCATTGGTTATAAAAATCCTGCGCGAGGCAGTTTGAAAGAATTCGGCGTCAATTACCGCGAAATTAATTTGGTTAATGGTAAAGTCGATTTGGCGGCAATAAAAAATTCTGTTACGTCGAAAACCAAAATTGCGCTGATTCAACGTTCCCGCGGCTACTCAATGCGCGAGCCTTTGACAATTTCAGATATTGAAAAAATCTGCGCGACGATAAAAAGCGTAAATCCCAACTGCGTAACTTTCATTGATAATTGTTACGGCGAATTTGTCGAAACTTTGGAGCCGGTGGAAGTAGGCGCAGATATTGTTGCAGGCAGTTTGATAAAAAATATTGGCGGCGGGCTTGCTCCAACGGGCGGCTATATCGTCGGCAAAAATGAACTTGTCGAATTATCGTCTTACAGATTAACCGCGCCGGGTATGGGTAATGAACTCGGCGCAAGTTTAGGGACGCCGCGCCTTTTGTATCAAGGATTATTTTTGGCTCCGCACGTTACGGCGCAAGCTGTTAAATCTGCAATTTTTGCCGCGGGAATTTTTTCAAGTTTAGGATACAACACGCGCCCTTTGCCAAATGATACGCGCAGTGATATTATTCAGGCAATAGAATTAAAATCTGCCGAAAATCTTATAAAATTCTGTCGCGCAGTTCAAAACTTTTCGCCGGTAGATTCATTCGCCGCGCCCGAGCCTTGGGATATGCCCGGCTACGAAGATAAAATTATTATGGCGGCAGGAACTTTTGTACAAGGCGCGTCAATCGAACTTAGCGCAGATGGTCCGCTTAGAGAACCTTACACAGTTTTTTTGCAGGGCGGTTTAACTTTTGAACATTCGGCTATTGCAATTTTAAACGCCGCACAAATTTTAGAAAACAGTTAATAAAAATCAGTTGAAGGGAGTTTTTTTATGAAAAGTTCAGATACAGCTCAAAATTTACAGCAAATTTTAAATTCAGCCGGAATCAAAAAACGTTTTGATGAATTGCTGGATAATTCTTCTGCAGGTTTTATTTCGTCAGTCTTAACAATTTTTCGCGCTAATTCAAAGTTACAGGAATGTTCGTCAAATTCAATTTTAAGTGCGGCGGGAATTGCGGCGGCGTTAAAGTTGCCGATAAATCCTTCATTGGGCTTTGCTTATATTGTACCGTACAGAGGACAAGCGCAATTTCAAATTGGATGGCGCGGCTTGGTACAGCTTGCAATGCGTTCCGGCTTGTACGCAACTTTAAATTCCGGCGCAGTTCGTGAAGGTCAAATTAAAGAAATTGATTTTATAACCGGCGAAATTGTACGCGGCGAAAAAATTTCAGATAACATTGCCGGCTACGTTGCCTACATGGAACTTTTGAACGGCTTCAGAAAATCTGTTTACATGACTGTTGAAGATATTCAAGCGCACGCCCAAAAATATTCGCAAAGTTACGCCTTCGATTTAAAGAACGGCAAAAAATCTTCAGTTTGGAGCACGAATTTTGACGCAATGGCAAAGAAAACCGTTTTGAAAAAATTGTTGAGCGGATTTGGGATAATGTCAATCGACCAAAAAAGCGCAGATTTGGCAACCGCCCTGCAAGCAGATCAAGCTGTTATCACTGAAAACGGCTTAAGGTACGTTGACAATGAACCCGACGGCGAAGAAAAATTTGTTCCTTTCGATGACGTTTTGGGCATTGAAAAAAATTCTGAAGAAGATAATTAAAAGTATGTATAAAAATTTGAAAAGCGGCAGAAAAAATTCTGTCGCTGTTTTTTTTGTCTAAAAATATTAAGTTTCAGAAACGACGGCTAAATTTAATTTCAGAATTTCTAAACAGCCTTGAAAAAAAAATCATTTAAAATATTCAAAAAATTTTAAAGTTTTTGGCAGATAAGGAGGCGTAAAAAAACAGTAAAGTAATTTTCAAGTTGCTGATAGTCAATTAGAAATTTGGAGGGGGTTCTTATGAAAAAAAATTTAATCTTGCTGGTAGGTATAATCATAATTTCCGTTGCGTCAATTTGTAATGCAAGTTGGTGGTCAGAGCTCAACGAACGTGAACAAGTTACTTGCAATGGTTGCGGAGGCAGCGGCACTTGCTCTTATTGTGGCGGTTCCGGCGTTGTTGAAGGAGACTACAATTGGGAAACTGAAAACTATGATGAAGAAACCTGCAACATTTGTGACGGTTCCGGCACGTGTAATATTTGCGGCGGCGCAGGATTTTATTATCAGTAACGGCAAAAATTTTAATATCTAAATTTTAAGTGAGGAGATGATTTTATGTTTAAACGTTTAACATTTGCCTTAACAGCTCTTATGACGTTAATTTGGTCTATGAGTTGCTCGGCGGCGGCAAAACCTGACAAGTGGCTTATTTATTGGTACGTCTGCGGCACTGATATTGAGACAACACGAATTGCATTTCAAAACGGTACAAACTTAATGTCGGGTCAAATTATTCTTGATCAACCGGACAGAGAACCCGGCGATGCAACACGCTGTATCAAGGAAGTTGAAAAGGCTACACTTTCACCCGACGTTAGAATTTTTATGCAGGCTGGCGGCACTTACATTTGGGGGCACGAAAAATTCCGCGACCTCAACGCTAGAGTTGAAACTAAAGTGGTAGTTGTTGAGAAAATCGAAGAAGGCAAAATTTCCACTGTTGAAGGCACTGCTTTTTTTGGAAATAATCCAAAAACCGGAAGTAATGTTTCAGTTAAGCAGTGGTTTTTGACCGGCGGCGGCGGACACACCGAAGCGAAACCTGTTCCGGGCGGCAACGGCAAACTTGGGCGTTACGTATATGATAAAATTCATCGCAACTGGTATCCGCGTGAACAACTGCCTATAAGCGGCGAAGTAAATACAGAAACTGATATGGGTTCCAAAGCAGGATTTGTAAGTTTTCTTAGAGCCGGGCAAAAACTTGAGCAAGAACTTTACCCCGATGTTAACGTTCACAGAGTTTTGATTATAAAAGATCATGGTAGCGGCATTGGTGGAGTTTGTGTAGACGAATACACCGAAAATACACTTAGCCTGCAAGAAATGAAATCCGCTTTTAGAGAAGTCAATAACGGCTGGGTAAATCCTGACGAAAAACCTTTTGAAGTCGTTGCATTTGACGCTTGTATTATGTCTGTTTATGAAACGGCTCTTGCGCTTGAAGATTTTGCAAATTATATGGTTGCCTCTCAAGAATCGACAGACGGAAAAGTCGGGTTAAATTATACCGAACTGCTTAACGATTTGTCGAAAGATACTTCAATGAGCGGTAAAAAACTTAGTAAAATTATTTGTGATACTCGTTGGGAAGATTCAAAAAACGTTGATAAAGAATTTAGCGGACTTAATACTACCGGTATATTTACCGAATCAGTTATAGATCTTTCAGAAAATAAAATGGACGCGCTCAAAACGGCTTATGCAAATTTCATCGCAGAAGCTTTAAAAGTTGCTAAACAAAATCCCGATGACGTTGTTTACACCTTTGCAAAATTCCAAAACGCTGCAAACACTTCAGAAAGATTTCCTATCATATCGGAAGGATATACCCCCGATATGGTGGATTTAAAAAATTTTGCCGAAAATGTAAGAGATACTTTCCCTGAACTAAAAAAAGCCGGCAACGAACTTGTTAAAGCTGTAGATAATTCTGTAGTGTACAACAAACGCAGCAATGCCTATAAGCGCGGCGGAGGAATTTCAGTTTATTATCCATTTGATGTAATTTCCGCCGGAGCCGTAGGTTATAATAATTTTAAATTTAATGTAGAAAACAGATTAAGTTCAGAAAATCCAAGCGGGCTTTATGAATACCTTATTGATGGTGTTACTCAAGAATTGCGGTTAGTTAATGGTCAATGGGAAATTTCTGAAGACAGTGCTTTCAACTTGAGCGAGCTTGCAAGTATTAGGGTTGAAGTTGACGAAGATAAAAAGACTGCAACCATTGAGCTTGACGAAGATGAACAAAAAGGCGTTGAAGGCGTCCGCTATATGCTTAGTCTTTTTGTGCCGCGTAATGACGATAACGAGAAATTTAATATGCTTGTACTTGGCGAAGACAGCGATATAAAAGAAGATCGAGCAACCGGTACTTTTGAGCTTACATTGAAGGATAATAAAAAGTGGCTTCTTTTTGAAGATCAACCGCTTGCTATTCAAGTAGTTTCTGATGCAACACGCAAGAACAAGAGTGGTAAAAAAATCAGCGGCAATGACATATGCATAACCCCAATTTTGCTTAATGGTGAGCCTTATAAATTGTTTCTTTCTCGCAGCTACCCAAATGAAAAAATTACGGTAATTGGTGCAGTTCCAAATGTTAATGGTCAAGTAACTTTACCGAGCGGGCGGCTTGAAAGTCTCAAAAAAGGCGATATAGTAACTCCATTGTATATTTATGTAAAAGATGTAAAAGCAGAAACAATGGAAAATTCTAAGCCTTTTAACGATATGACAGCCGAAGAAAAAATTAAATTTATGGCAGAAATTACTGGAAAAGGTCGTCCAATAACCATCGGCGATAAATTAAAATTTGAAATGGCTCCTATTCGCAACGGTATATTCGGGTATTTTTTTGAGTTCGTCAATCCTATAGGCAACAATCGCCAAAATAATGTTCTCGCAGAAGAAGGGGCGATTTGTAAAATCAAGAACGGAAAAATAGTTACAGTCAAGCATTCTGATGACGTAGAAAAATTAAGCGATTTAGAAAAATAAAAATTTAATACATTTTTTCCAATTAAAAAGGCGGCAAGTTTTTTACCTGCCGCTTTATTTTTTTGAGAATTAAATTTTATTCACGTACAACGGAAATTCTTTTTTGAATGTTGTTGCCTTTGGTTGCCTCGTCAATCATTGCAACGGCGTAATCTGCATAGCTGATAATACTTTCGCCCTTGCTGTTCAAAGTAAATTCTTCGCCCGCCAAAATATATTTGCCCGTGCGTTCGCCTTTAGCTTGAAAATCTGCGGCGGGGCTAATGAAAGTCCATTTAACGTCTTTACGCTTACGAAGTGCGAAAAGTTCATTTGCTTGAGCCTGCGCGAGCGGTTTAAAAGTGTCGGGGAAATCCGGCGCGCCCATAACCTGCGCGGTATGCTCTTTGTTGGTGAAAAGACTTCCTGCGCCGCCAACGATTAAAAGGCGTTTATCAGTGCCGCTCAAAAGGTCGCAAAGGTGCTGACTTGTTTTAGTATGATTGGAAAGTTCCTCCGGCTTCCACGCGCCGAACGCATCAATTACAACGTCAAAATCTTTTAAATCTTCCTTAGTCAAGGCGAGAATATCTTTTGAGATAGATTTTTTGGCGGCAGATTTATTTTCGCCGCGGGTAATTGCTGTAACGTCTAAGCCGCGGTTTACTGCCTCTTCAACAATTAATTTTCCGGCTTTACCATTTGCGGCTACTACTGCAATTTTCATTTTTAACAACCTCCAATTTCTATTTGCTGAAATTGTAACAAATTGGTAAAATATTTCAAGTAGTCTTTAGTTTGATAAAAGGTATCCTGTATTAAACTATTGTGGAGGTTAGCCGTGAAAAGAATTGAATTTGAACAAAAAAATTTATTTGGCGTTTGCCCGTTTATGACGACTCAACAATTTCTTTCCAGAAAATGGACAGTTCCAATTTTGCAGGAACTTTCAAGCGGTACAAAAAGATTCGGCGAATTGCAGAGAATTTTTAAAATAACACGAACAACTTTATCACAAAGATTAAAAATTTTGGAGCAGGAAGGGCTTATTAAGCGTGAAGTTTTTGCTGAAGTGCCGCCGCGTGTTGAATATTCTCTTACTGAAATTGGAAAAAGTTTTCAGCCGGTGCTCGACAGTATAGAAATTTGGGGTAAAAGTTACATTGAATATTTAAAAGAGCGTGATAATTTTGACTGAAGAGAATTTATTAAACTCCTGCGCGAATATAAAAGCGGCAAAATTTCAGAAAATGTCGCCAGCTTTCGTCAATGCAAAAAAGGAAGTGCGTTTTACACTTCCTAATTTTTTTGCAGATTTTCAAGCTACCGGATAAATTTCACGGCGTTTAATTCCTTGCCGATAATCGATTGAACATACCGCAGGATAATTTTTTCTGCCGCGTCAATTTCTTTCAAATTAAAATTCAAATGTTGTTGCCAATCGAAATTTAAAATGTCGCCAGCTTTCGTCAATGCAAAAAAGGAAGTGCGCTTTACACTTCCTAATTTTTTTGCAGATTTTCAAGTTGTCGGATAAATTTCACGGCGTTTAATTCCTTGCCGATAATCGATTGAACATACCGCAGGATAATTTTTTCTGCTGCGTCAATTTCTTTCAGATTAAAATTCAAATGTTGTTGCCAATCGAAATTTAAAATTTTGAAAACAGTTTCGCGCAGATTATTTGGATAACTTAAAATATCGCCCGCCGCGTCAATGCAATTTGGGCAAATCGCGCCGCCGTCAGTTAAACTCAACGCCGCGTCAGTTTCAATTTCCGCGCCGCAATGTACGCAGTGAAAAAAATTCAGTTGCTCGCCGCTAAATTCCATAAATTGAAAAATCCCAATCAGCGCGGCAATTTTGGCGTTTCTTTCGTCCAACGTGGGCAAAGTTTTTAAAATTAAATCGTAAACTCCAACTTCAGGAAATTTCGGCAGTGTCATTCGATTTACAATTTCAAAAAAAAGCGCGGCGTAACTCATTTTTTCAAGGTCAGCCGTCAAATTGGGATAAAATTTTATAATGTCAGCTTCCTTGATTGTGTCAAGTTTTGCGCCGTGATTCACTTCCGCCGAAATTAAATTGAACATTTGCAACGCGCCGCTTAAAGAATTTTTGGCTCGGCGGCAACCGTAAGCATTGACTTCAATTTTGCCGAAATCCCGCGTGAAAATCGTTACAACCCTGTTAGCGTCGCCAAAATCTGTCGTGCGCAAAATTACGCCTTCAATTTTATAACTTTTCAAATTTAAAAATCCTTTCAAAAAAAAGAGCAGGGAACTTTTAACTATTCCCTACTCCCTATTCCCTAATCCCTATTTATTTTCATTTAGCAACGCCAAAAGTTCGTCGTAATCTTTTTTGAGTTGCATATAATCTTCAGCAATTTTCATAGCCGCCATAACTGCAATTCGACTGCCGGAAAAAGTACGCGTGTTTTGAGAAATTGCCTTCATATTGAAATTAACCATCTGAACAATTTTTTCTAAGCCTTCGGGGTCGTCGGTTTTCAAGTGGTAAACGTCGCCGAAAATCTCAACAGTAACGCGTTGCATTTCGCCGGATTTTTTTTCTTCAGGCAAGTTAAATCACCTCAACTTTGCCTCAAAAGTTTTTTCGACAGCCGCCAAAATATTTTTGAAAGATTCATCAGCCTCGGCGTCGGTAAGCGTGCGCTCGTTCGATTGAAATTTGATATTGAAAGCCAAACTTTTTTTGTCAGCTGAAATTCTCTCGCCGGTGTACACGTCAAAAAGTGTAACGCCCTTGAAAAATTTTCCGGCAGATTTTGCAATAACTTTTTCAATATCGCCTGCCGCCGTGTCAAGATTTACCAAAATTGCCAAGTCTCGGCTAATCGCAGGATATTTGGGCAGATTTTCAAAAGTAAATTTTTTGGCGGTAAATTTCATTAAAGTTTCAACGTCAGCTTCAAAGACGAAAATTTTTTTGGTAATTCCAAGATTTTCAGCAACCGCGGGATGAACTTCGCCGACCGTTGCCAAAATTTCACGCCCTTTTTTGAAGTGCGCAGTTTTGCCGGGGTGCAGTGCGTAATGTTCGCCCGCCTCAACCGTGTAATTTGAAATTGACAGCCGCTCAAAAAGTTCCTCAACAATTCCTTTCATATCGTAAAAATCGACTTCAGAATTATTTTGAGTCCAGCCCTTCGGCTCGCGGCGTCCCATAATCAAGCCGACAAGTTTTTGAATTTCGTAGGGTTGCTCGGTAATTGGCAAACTTTTTGGGATAAAGACCGGCGCAATTTCAAAAAGGCGCACGTCTTCATTTTTGCGGCTGAAATTTCTTGCGGCGTTTTCAAGCACGGAACTTAAAAGCGTCGTCCTCAAAAGTGGATATTCATCAGTCAAAGGATTTTTAATTGGTACGGCTTTTCTAAGTTCACTGTCGGCGGGAATTTGCAACTTGTCAAACATATCAGGGTGCGTGAAGGCAAAAGAAATTTCCTCATTCATACCTAAACTTGACAAAATATTTTTGATTGAATCGCAGAAATTTTGGAATTTCGACTGCCCGCCCTGTTGACTGCCTTTTGGCAAAGTTGCGGGAATTTTATCATAGCCGTAAATGCGGGCGACTTCTTCAGATAAATCTTCCGGTAAAGTAACATCGTTTCGCCAATCTGGTACAATCGCCTCATAAGTTGCTGAAATTTCCGTACCGCTGTTTTTAATCAATTCGCCGACGGTTTTTCCGATATTTTGAATAAGATTATCGACTTCAGAATTTTGAGTAATTTCCCTTGCCGCCGCGCCCAAATGTTTAGCCGCGTTGGAAATTCTGCCAAAAACTTTATCGCCGTCAAATTCTGCGCCGATACCGGAAATTTTAAAGCCGAGCGATTTCAGTACGTCAAGAATTTCTTTTTCGGTGTAGGAAGTGCCGAGCCTGTCATTAATTTGCTTGCAAGTGAATTGAATTTTGACTTCAGATTTTGGCGCGGGGTAAACGTCAACAACGCCGGTACAAACTTTGCACGCTCTCATTTCCTGCAAAAGTTGAGCGGCTCTGTCAAGCGCGGTGGTTGTAGCCTTTTCATTAATGCCGCGTTCAAATCTGCCGCTTGCCTCCGAGTGAATGCCGACTGCGCGGGAAGTCCTG
>JAFSZS010000172.1 GCA_017455645.1 Selenomonadaceae bacterium
CGCGGCGCGGTAAAGGGGTGGTGCATTGCCTTCCAGCGTTTATCTTCCTCGACGTATTCAAACATTGGAAAATCTACAACCCACAAGAAGCAAAGTTTATCTGCGTCAATTAAATTTCTGCGGCGTGCCATTTCAAGCCTAAGTTCGCCCAACGCCTGCGCGACGACTGACGCTTTATCGCCGACAACCAAAAGTAAATCGCCGGTTTTTGCGCCGGTTGCAGTTTTAATTTTTTCAAAAGTTTCATCGCTGTAAAATTTTTTGAAAGGCGATTTAATACCTTCCGGGGTGTACTGAATCCAGGCCATACCTTTTGCGCCGTAAATTTTGCAGTACTCAACCAAATCATCAAGCTCGCGGCGCGGAATATCTGCGTAGCCTTCGACGTTAATAACTTTGACTTGCCCGCCCTTTTCAAGTACGCTGTTGAAAACTTTAAAATCTGAACCTTTGACAAATTCTGAAATATCCTGCAATTCCATACCAAAACGCAAATCAGGTTTATCACTGCCGAAACGTTCCATTGCCTCGTTCCAGCTCATTTTCAAAAACGGCGTCTTAACTTCAACATTCAGCGTTGTTTCAAAAATTTTTTTAATCAAGCCTTCCATCAAAGTTAAAATTGTATCTTGATTTAAAAATGAAGTTTCAATATCAAGCTGGGTAAATTCGGGCTGACGGTCGGCGCGTAAATCTTCATCACGGAAACAGCGCACAATCTGAAAATATTTTTCAAAGCCGGAAACCATTAACAACTGCTTGAAAATTTGCGGGGATTGCGGCAAGGCGTAAAATTGCCCGGGGTTTAATCTGCTCGGTACAAGAAAATCACGCGCGCCTTCAGGTGTACTTTTGCAAAGCATCGGCGTTTCAATTTCCAAAAAGCCGTTCTCGTCAAGATAATCACGCATTATTTTAGTTACGCGGTGGCGCAGGATAATATTTTGTTGCATTTCGGGGCGGCTCAAATCTAAATATCTGTAGCGCAGTCTTACATTTTCATCAACGTCCACGCCGTCTAGAATGTAAAAGGGCGGAGTTTTTGCCTTGTTCAAAATTCTAAGTTCGCTTACAACAACTTCAATTTCGCCGGTAGCCATTTTGGGATTGACGGTATCGGCACTGCGCGCGCGAACTTTGCCGCGTACGCCAATAACAAATTCGTTGCGCAGTGTTTCAGCCTTTGAAAATTCCGCGCCAATTTCCGCCGCGTCAAAAACTATCTGCACAATACCGCTTCTGTCTCTCATATCGACAAAAATTAAGCCGCCGTGATCTCTCCTGCGCGAAACCCAACCGGCAAGCTGTACAATTTTACCTTCGTCATTTTTGCGGAGTTCGCCGCAATTTTGCGTGCGCTCCATTCCTTTTAAAGTTTCCAATTTATAAATTCCTCCTTAGGTTGTCAATGATAATCAAAAATCGCCGCTACGTCAAATTTTTTAATTTAAAAATTTTAACAAAGGCAAAAAAATAAGCCCGCAGACGCTCATATTTGCCCGCTAAGCTGCCTTGCAAGGGTTAAGGGTACAAATATATCAAAAAACTTTCAAACGCGGCTTAGAATCGATTTTACAGAAAATCAGCCGCGTAACATTTGCTGAAGGCGATTATAATTTTTAACCAAGGCAAAAAAATAAGCCCGCAGACGCTCATATTTGCCCGCTAAGCTGCCTTGCAAGGGTTGAGGGTACAAATATATCAAAAAACTTTCAAACGCGCCTTAGAATCGATTTTAGAAAAAATCAGCCGCGTAACATTTGCTGAAGGCGATTATAATTGTTTATAACTTTGACAACATAATTTTGAGTTTCTGCAATGTGCGGGATACCGTTTGCATTGATAACGGCTTGCGGTCCTGCGTTGTACGCGGCAATAGCATAACTAAGCGCGTACGCTCCATTTCCCGAAAATCTGTCCAACTGATTTTTTAAATAAATTGCGCCGCCGACAACATTTGCAAGCGGCTTGTGCGGGTCAACGCCAATCATTTTTGCAGTTGAAGGCATAAGTTGCATTAAACCTACCGCGCCGACGGGACTTAACGCGTTGAATTTAAATGCACTTTCAGTTTCCATTACAGCAGTTATCAGCATTGGGTCAATTTGGCACTGTTCAGCCGCGTACAGAATCGCCATTGAAATCCACGCAATTTCTTTTTCGCTGTGATTGTAATAGCTTACTTCCTGCCTTATTACATCGTAAGGCTCCACCGCCTCAACTTTTCCCAAATTAAAAATCGACGCCGAAATTATCAGCGCAATTAAAAATTTTTTCAAGGTAACCTCTCCTTGTTGTTTCAGTTTCAGATTTTTAGATAATAATTAAATTTTTTTACTGCGTCAAGCAACATTTTTTCGCGCAGGATTATTCTTTTATATATCGAAAGTGTTACAACAAATTTTTAAAATTTTTGTAAGGGAGGCTTATTTTATGAGGAAGTTTTTCAAGAAAATGTTGACGGCGGCAGTAACGGCGGCTTGTTTTTTTATGCCTGTAAGTTCGCAAGTTGAAGCGGCGGTTGAAAGAAATCCCGTAACCGTAACAAATGCTCGTTGGTATCCTGCGTATCACATTGCGCCTTATGCAGGTTGGGCGAACGACCCCAACGGTTTTTGCACGTACAAGGGCGATTATCACTTTTTCTATCAACATTATCCCTACGCCACGCACTGGGGACCAATGCATTGGGGACACGTCGTCAGCAAAGATTTAGTGCATTGGCAAAATTTACCGGTTGCACTGGAGCCCGACCACATTTACGACGCAAGCGGCGGTTGTTTCAGTGGCAGCGGTATTGAAAAGGACGGCAAACTTTATTTAATTTATACCGGGCACGTTGATTTACCCGTTATTTCAAAAGATTATGCAGACCGTATCGAAAGTCAAAATGTTGCCGTAAGTGATGACGGCGTACACTTTGAAAAAATTGCTGAAAATCCCGTAATTTACGCGCCGAAAGTTGAAGGCGTCAGTCAAAGTGATTTCCGCGACCCGAAAGTTTGGCAGCACAACGGTAAATATTACGCTATTGTTGGCTCAAGAACTCCTACAGTTGACCCCGCCGGTAATGAAGCCAAAGGACAAATTGTGCTGTTTGAATCAGACGACTTGATTAATTGGAATTACAAAAACATAATCGCCCGCGCCGAAGGCAACCAAGGCTTTATGTGGGAATGTCCAAATTTCGCCAATATTGACGGGCAAGACGTTTTAATTTTTTCTCCGCAGGGCGTTAAGCCGGAAGGCAACAAATATTTGAATTGGCATCAATCGGTTTATATGTTGGGAAATTTGAATTACAACACGGGCACTTTCACGCACGGCAATTTTGATATTCTGGATTACGGCTTTGATTTTTACGCGCCGCAAATTACGCAAGCATTGGACGGGCGCACAATTTTAATCGGTTGGCTTGATATGTGGGCGGGCAAATTCCCTGAAGACACTGACGGCTGGGCTTGTCAAATGACTGTACCGCGTGAATTGCACGTCAAAGGCGGCAAACTTTTAACCACGCCTATTGAAGAATTGAAAAGCCTTAGAATTTCTGAAACTTCCTACCAAAATTTGACACTTACAAAAAAATCTTCCTTGAAAAATATCAGCGGCGCAACCGGCGAATTAATTGCAACCATTGACGCCAAAAATTCTTTCGATATTGAACTTCGCAGCGGCGGCAGTGAAAAAACTGTTTTAAGTTACAACGCCAAAAATAATATTTTTAAAATTAACCGCGCAAAGTCCGGCGTATTTGTTGAGTCTAACAATATTGCAGGCAACAAAACTGTTGAACGCGAAGTAAAATTAAATCCGGCAAGCGAAATTAAACTTCAAATTTTCCTCGACAGATCTTCAATCGAAATTTTTATCAATGACGGCGAGGCGGTTATGTCTACGCGCGTTTATCCCAAAGAAACTTCAACCGGTATAAATTTTGTGCCGCGCTCCGGCTCAATGACTATCAGAAATATTTCTTTCTACACGCTCGGTGAAGGTATTCCTCAACCAAATATTAAGTAAAAATTTTTTTGTACCAAATAAAAAAAGCCGCTCGTTTTTGGGCGGCTGAATTTTTTTTATTTTTTTCGCGCAGGACATACTTATTTTTTCTGATTAAGCAAAGATTAAAATTTCATTAAAAATTTTCCGACTATTGATAAAAAAAAAAGCTTTATGCTATTATATTCTTAATAAAATTTTTTAGTATTTTTGAGGTTTTTGTTAGGATTGGTTGAACAGGGGAGAGTGGTCACTATGCAAATATCAAATGATGTTGAAAGTGCATTGGTCAACGGCAGCGCAAGTGCAGACACAATCGAAAATACCGGTCATTATGCTACAGTTAGGGCAGGAGCCGGAAATGATTACATTTTAAATGATGACGGCGACAGTGCTTTAATCGCAGGCGATGAAGGCAACGACACAATCGAAGGAATTGATAACGATTATGTCACGGTAGAAGGCGGCAACGGCAACGATGTTGTTCAAGGAGTTTTCTATTCTTCAGAAATTAACGGCGGCGCAGGTAATGATGCTGTAGAAGTTGAGTTGGCAGACGACAGCACAATCAACGGCGGCGACGGCGCAGATTCAATCAGCGGCGTTTATATCGCCTCTTCAATCAATGGCGGCACCGGCAATGACTATATCGAAATTCAATCAAGCGATGAAGGCGAAAGCGAAAACAATACAATCGTTGGCGGTAAAGGTAACGATACAATTTATAATGCTGTTGCCGAAAATTACGAAGATGAAGAAGAAATCCCCGGTAATGTTTACCAATACGCGCAGGGCGACGGCAACGATTATTTTGTCGGGATAAATTCTAATGATACTCTTCAAATTACCGGCGGCTCTATTTCCAACACAGAATTTGATGAGGAAGGCAATGTAATTTTAACAATCGGCGTAAACAAAATTACGTTGGAAAGTGCACAGGAAAAAACTATCTGGTTGCAATTAGGCGATAATGAAGCCGTAGAATTTCCACTCCAAACAGATACTGTTGTAACAGATACTATCACAGGAACAAGCAAGGCTGATAACATTGTAAATGAACGCGACGAAG
>JAFSZS010000173.1 GCA_017455645.1 Selenomonadaceae bacterium
AGTCGGAGTGGAGCGCGGTTGAAAATAAAATTGCACCGTACATATAAAGTCGGTAAATTTAACAGCGCTGGCATTTCGATAACGCTTGATGCCGAAACAAAATCTTTCAACGCCAAAAATTATTCCGAGATTGAGACAAGCGACGGCTCGGCAGCAGTAACGATTCACTGAATGGTAACGCAGGCAATGACGAATTTTATGGCGATAAGGGTAATGATACGCTTTATTGCGGCGCGGGTGAGTATGTCTTCATTTATAAACCGGGCGAGAGAAAAGACAGAATCTTTGACTAAGAACGCAAAGAACTTATTTCTCTGGGCGGCTCCTTCTCCGACGCGGTCTTTAATAAAAATACTCTGGCTTTTGATATAAATGGAGGCGAAACTTTAGTGTTCAGCAAAGTTTCTGAATTTACGATATTGACATTAAAAATCAAGGATTAATTTTCAAAGCCAACATTGTAATATCATCAGATTGAGCCGCGCCGTTTACATGGGCATTCACATCAGCGCGAACAAAATTCAGTAATTCCTCAACAGAAAAATTTTTATCGGAGCGGTTCAAACAATTAATCAGGCGTTCTTCACCGTACAATTCTTCATTTTTATTCATGGCTTCTGTAACTCCGTCGGTGTACATAAAAATTAAATCGCCCTTTTCAAGTTTAATTGACTGCTGAATATAATTTATATCGTCCATCCCGCCGAGTACAAAATTTTTCTTAACCTTGATATATTCGTAACTGTTATTTGCTTTGTGGTAGACAAGCGGCGGATTGTGCCCGCCGTTTACAAAGGTAAATTCGCCCGTCTTTAAATTCAACATTCCCATAAAAACCGTAACAAACATCATTGCGTCGTTATTTTGGCAAAGTTGGTTATTCGCCAATGTCATTACTGCCGCAAAATCGTCCGGATTATTCATTGTCATTGAGAAATTTTTAAGAATGGTTTTACTGATCATCATAAACAGCGCGGCGGGAATACCCTTTCCTGAAACGTCAGCAATAGTTACAACCAAATGATTTTCATCAAGTAAATAAAAATCGTAGAAATCGCCGCCAACTTCCTTAGCCGCGTTCATTGTGGCGTAAATGTCAAATTCTTTCCTTTCAGGGTACGCCGGAAAAATATTTGGCAACATTCCTTTTTGGATATCCCGCGCGACGTTTAATTCGGTGGCGATTTTTTCTTTTTCGGCGGCAACTTTGGTTAAATTGTTCATATAAGTTTTTAATTCGTCAGTCATTGCGTTAAAACAGGCTGATAAATGTTCAATTTCGTCGCCGGTTTGAATATCCAATTTTTTATCCAAATTACCGCTTGCAATTTCCCGCACGCCGTCCGCCAATTCGTGTATAGGCTGAACAAAACGATCTGAAGTTTTTCTGCCAACGTAAGCTACAACAAAAAGCAACGCAACGATAAAAGCCGCCATAATTAACATTGTCTGGAAAATATGTGCGTCAAGTTCATTTATGTTGGTATCGGTAACATTTTTTATAACTTCGCTGTTTTGAATTGCGGGAGCGATAACTTCACTTTCGGGAATTGCCGCCGCACAACTCCAACCCATCCCCTCAATAGGAGCATAGGCAATATAATAATTAATTCCGTCAATCGTGGCTTCAGTTACGCCATTTTCTCCGGCGGACATTTTTTTTGCCGTTTCAGCAAGTGATTGATTTTCAATTTCTCGAATATCAAAATTTTTATCAACATTTACGAGCAATTCGCCGCCTTGCCCTTCAGCAATAACTTTATCGTAGGAAGACAAAATTACATGCCCGTTGTTGTCGATAACAAAGGCAAATTGTTTGTTGGAACCGTTCGCAGATTCAACAATTTTTTTCATATCCGTTATATATGAACCCATTGCAACGACACCGGCAAAATTTCCATTCTGATAATAAGGCATTGAACACAACATACAAAGCTCGCCGTTTAAAACGTCTTCAATTACGTCGGTAAAAACAAGTTTTCCTTGCTCTTCAGCCAATTTGTACCACGGTCTTGCTTGTGAATCAAAAAATTCTCCCTGCTCATCTGAATAGGTATCTGTCAAAATTGTAAAGCCGTTTTTTGAGGCGGCAAAAGCTGTAACCATAACTTCATTGGTATTCAAAAATTCATAGGACATATCAATTATATTCGCAGTCAATCCAATTTCATAATCCAACGCCCAATTATTTCTTGCATAAGCATTTGAAAAAAGCAGTTGAGGAACTAAAACCCCGCCGTTTGCAGGATTGGGCTCTGAAACAGGTTGCGGCGAATAATTGCCCGGATTTGTCAAAATATGTGTCATTTCGCTAGATAATATTTGCACGTCGCGCCGGATATTATCCAAGTTATGGTTTATATCGCTTGCCTTATCTGCAGCAAGGTTTATCAATTCCAGTTTCTTTTGCTCAATCAAAGTTTTTGCGCTGTTTTCGGTTGCCTCTTGTCCAATTTCCCTGCCAATTTCTCTTGCTGTAGATTTTGCGCCCCACATTCCGTAAAATGCAATTCCACTAAGAATTATCAAGGTCGCTATACTGATTGACAAAACTATAAAAATCATTCTTTGGCGGATATTCATATTTTTCATTTTTCATTTTCCGTTACAGAGAACTTATAATAAGTTATAAACTTTAATGTCTCATTCCTAATTCAACGCGTCCGCTTTCGTCGTAACTAATCGCGTTTGCTGTGACGCTCCAAAGGCTTAAATTCCCCGCTAACGTACGGGTACATATGCAGGTTTTCTTGTTGGTGAAATTTCCTGCATTGCGTCTTTACTGCGCTTAAGATTTTACGATAACAACGCTCACG
>JAFSZS010000174.1 GCA_017455645.1 Selenomonadaceae bacterium
CAAATACAATTCAAATCAATTCGAGATTGTCGGTTGCTCCTACCTGTACGGAGACCCCGGTGTCCACGTCAAGGGAACAACTTGGAATGCACAAATCAACGGCAAGGACATTTACAAGCGGCTCTTCATTCGGCGGAATTTGTAACGGAGTCATGGGAGTGCCAATCACATTCCTTGACAAGTACAACCCAAGACAGTTTGAAATTGTCGGAGCAACAGAAAGCGAAGGAAAAGGATTCTCAAACGGCTTATGGCTCAAAGAAAGTGGAATTGCCCAACCCGTCGTCAACGGCGAAAGAAAATACAAGCGAATTTTCATCAGGCGGAAAATGTAACGGCGTTATGGGCGTACCAATTACTTTTCTGGATAAATATAATCCCGAGCAATTTGAAATTTTAGGTTGCAGTGATAATGGAGCTGTACCAGATGAATATAAACTGCCGCATTTCAAAAAACATAACGAGCCATTTATTGACGACAAAAAAACTTACAAGCGGCTTTTCATACGGCGGCGGCAGGAGTGAGTTTATGATAGAAATTGAAAGACTGCGCGAATATTTTACAGGTGATAAAATTTTTGTAACTGAACACGCGGCAGAAAGATTTCATCAGCGAAATATAAGAATCCGAGATATTCGCAGTGCCGTAAATTGCGGCGAAATAATCGAACAGTACCCAAATGATTATCCTTATCCGAGCTGTTTAATTTTGGGCAAAAGTTCAGAAGGAAAAAATTTGCACGTGGTTTTAAGTGATGAAGGCAATTCAAGCCGAATAATCACGGCATATTTTCCTGACGCCGATAAATGGAGTGAAGATTTAAAAACGCGGAGGTAAAAATATGAATTGTTTAGTTTGCAAATCCGGCAAGATGATTGACAGTATAGAAACATATTTTGCCAAATTAAATGGCGGCTACGTCATTATTGAAAATGTTCCTTGCAAAAAATGTGAGCAATGCGGCGAAATTTTGTTTTCGGCGTCCACGATTGAAAAAATTGAAGATTTACTTGAAATGTACAAAAAAGTTTACAGCAAAATTTTTATTATTGATTATCAAAAGGCGGCGTAAAGGCGGCGGGCTTGAAAAATTTTCTTGCAATAAAAAAATTGTTGTGCTAATATTTTATTGAAAAAGTGAATATATCGTGTCCGCAAACAAGACAAACGAAAAGCCCCCTAGCAGAAGTGGGTCACTGCTAAGGGGATTTCGTTTTTGCCACAGCCGAATGGGTCTTTCAACTGATAGCGGGGTTACCTGTTACCGTTGCTTTTTGAAAAGCCGCTTGATTTGGTCGTAGATAAAGTTAGCAACGACACCTGAAGCTACGCCAAATAAAAAAGTAAACATATCGTCCATTGTATCACCTCCTCTCTTCCGCATTTTCCGGAATTGAGGAGCAACGGCAGGCGAATTATAGCACAAAGATTTTTGCATTGAAAGGCGGGCAAAAATGAAGTACAACTTGGAAGAAATACCGATAAGCAAGTTGGTTGAAAATTACAAAGACAACGCCGAAGAAGGTTGCTTCGGTTACGGCGGCAAGTTGAACATTCGCCCGCCTTACCAGCGCGAATTTATCTACACCGGCAAAAAGCGCGAGGCAGTCATTGACAGTATCCAAAAAGGCTTGCCAATCAGCGTTATGTATTGGGTAAAAAAATCAGACGGTACATTTGAAGTATTGGACGGGCAACAGCGCACAATTTCAATTTGCCAATATTGTAGCGGCGAATTTTCAATAAATCACATGGGCTTTAAAAATTTGACAGCCGCCGACAAGGAGCAAATTTTGAATTACAAGTTGGCGGTTTTCATTTGTGAAGGCACGGACAAAGAAACGCTGGAATGGTTCAAAGTGATAAACACGCCCGGCACAGAATTAAACGCGCAGGAATTACGCAACGCAATTTTTCCCGGCACTTGGTTAAATGACGCAAAAAAATATTTCAGCAAAAAAAAATTGTTCGGTAATTCAGTTGGGGTATAATCAGTATTTGGACGGCTCGGCAATTCGTCAAGATTTTTTGGAAACTGCGCTGAAGTGGATTTCTGCGCGAGACGGGATAAAAATTGAAGATTATATGGCGCAAAATCAAGACGCGCCGAATTGCAACGATATTTGGCTGTACTTCAAAAAAGTTATGGATTGGGTCAAGGCAACTTTCATTGAATACCGCGTAATTATGAAAAAAGTTGAGTGGGGAATTTTATACAACAAGTACGGTGAAAAAAATTACGATACCAAAAAACTTGAGGCGGAAATTGTTAAGATGCTTGAAGATGAAGATGTAACAAGTTCGCGCGGGATTTATGAATATCTTTTTGACGGGGACGAGCGGCACTTAAGCATTAGAAAATTTAGCGACAAAATTAAGCGCGCGGTTTATGAAAGTCAAAATAAATGCTGTGCAAAATGCGGCAAACATTACCCGTTTGAAAAAATGCACGCCGACCATATTAAGCCGTGGAGCAAAGACGGTCATACAACTATTGATAATTGCCAAGTGCTCTGCGAAAATTGCAACCGAATTAAAAGCGATGTTTGAAAAAATTTTCGTGACAATATTGCAAGAAAAAGTTAAAATCTTTCTAACAGGAATTGCAGGAAGATTTTTTTTAATTGGAGGGATAAAAAATGTTTGTAGCGGAAAGAATGACGAAGCACCCGGTAACAATGACTTCAAACGCCACGGTAGCCGAAGTTGACAGAATGATGAAGAAATACAAATTCCACCGAATGATAATTGTTGACGACGGAAAATTGGTAGGCTACTTAAGCGATAGGGACGTTATGCGGGTTGCACCTTCGCCGGCAACTTCACTTTCAAAATTTGAAATTCGGGAACTTTTGGACAAGTTAAGCGTCAAAGATATTATGCAACAAAAAGTTATCACGGTTAGCGAAGATGCCACGATTGAAGAAGCCGCGCTGATAATGTACCAAAACAAAGTCGGCGGCTTGCCGGTAATTTCGCAAGTTGGAAAAGTTGTAGGGATTATCACGGCGACAGATATTTTGAAAACTTTTATTGAGGTAATGGGCTTGCCGGGCGGCGGCAAAATCAGAATGACATTGGAAGTTGAAGACAAAATAGGCGTGATGGCTGACGTTACAAAAATTATTGCAGACAGCGGGATTAATATTGACAGCTTGATTGTTTGCCAAAGTTACGAAAACAAAAAAGAAATTGTTGTACGCCTTGACGAGTGCGCCATTGACGAAATTAAAAGCAAATTGGAAGAGCGCGGCTACAAAATTATTCACGTTGTAAAAATCGGCTGATTTGCGTTTAAATCGATTTTAAGGCGGGTCTTTGGAATTTTAATATAAATCCTTATGAAGGGCTCCGAGAACGCGTTACAGGCGATTGTGGAGCGTGTACGGGGCATTTAAAAAGCTTTTCCCCCTAATCCCTATTCCTTAAATTTTAAAAATTGTCTGATTTGCGTTTAAATCGATTTTAAGGCGGGTCTTTGGAATTTTAATATAAATCCTTATGAAGGGCTCCGAGAACGCGTTACAG
>JAFSZS010000175.1 GCA_017455645.1 Selenomonadaceae bacterium
AATTTCAGCCTTCATTGATAACCTCTATTTTAAAATAGTTGTAGTTGAATATCCATAAACAGCTAAATAAAAAATTTCACTATTCCCTATTCCCTACCCACTATTCCCTATTCCCTACCCACTATTCCCTATTCCCTATTCTACAGTTACCGACTTGGCAAGATTGCGCGGCTTGTCAACGTCACAACCGCGAGTAATTGCCGCGTAGTACGCCAAAAGTTGCAGCGGTACAACGGCAAGCAGCGGGATTAAAAGCTCATCTGTATCCGGTACAAAAATCACGTGGTCAAGATATTTTTCAAGCTCTGAATCGCCCGCCGCCGCAATTCCAATTACAATGGCATCACGCGCTTTAACTTCCTTGATATTCGACAAAGTTTTTTCGTAGACAGATTTTTGAGTTGCAAGCGCAATAACCGGCACGCCCTCAACGATTAAAGCCAAAGTACCGTGTTTCAATTCGCCGGACGCGTAAGCCTCCGCGTGAATGTAGGAAATTTCTTTGAGTTTCAACGCGCCTTCCAATGCAACGCAATAATCCAAACTGCGACCAATGTAAAAAACGTCGTCGTTAAATCCGTACATCTGCGCGAAAGTTTTAATCGGCTCGACGTCTGAAAGTGTTTCTGAAATTTGCGCGGGGATTTTTTTCAGCAATTTAATCAAGCGTTCAATTTCAGCCGCGGGAATTGACTTTGAAATTTGCGCCATGTACAAGGCAAGCATAAACATTAAAATTAGTTGTGTAGTGTAAGCCTTTGTTGAGGCAACGGCAATTTCGGGACCGGCGGCGGTGTTAATGACAAATTCAGCTTCCCTTGCGATTGAAGAGCCTACAACATTTGTAACGGCTAAAGTTTTTGCGCCGAGTTTTTTAGCTTCTTTCAGCGCGGCTAAAGTGTCGAGAGTTTCGCCGCTTTGACTTATGACAATTACCAAAGTTTTATCGTCAACAATGGGGTTTCTGTAGCGAAATTCACTTGCCAAATCGACTTCAACAAGTTTTCTTACAAGTTTTTCGATATAAAATTTTCCAACAAGTCCTGCGTGGTAAGCAGTGCCGCAAGCCACGATATAAATTTTGTTGATATTGTTAAGAAAATCTTCATTCCAATTTAATTCGTTGAAAGTAACTTTGCCGTTCAAGTGCGGCGAAATTGTATCACGAACTGCCTTAGGTTGCTCGTTAATTTCTTTCAACATAAAATGTTCATAGCCGCCCTTTTCAGCCGCGGCGGCGTTCCATTTGACGTGGAAAATTTTTTTCTCAATCGGCAAGCCTTGACGATTTATGAAGTTGACAGAATTTTTTTGTACAACGGCAATATCGCCATCGTTTAAAATGTAAGTTTGGCGCGTGAAAGAAATAATCGCCGGAATATCTGACGCAATAAAATTTTCGCCCTTGCCAATTCCTACAACCAGCGGGTTATCCTGTTTTGCGGCAATTAAAGTATCGGGGTGGAATTTTGACATAAAAAGCAAAGAGTAAGAGCCTTCGATTTTCGACAAAACGTCACGCACTGCCAAAACAAAATCGCCGTGGTAACTTTCTTCAACCAAATGTGCAACAACTTCAGTATCAGTTTCAGAAATAAATTTGTGCCCTTTAGCAATTAAATCTTCCTTCAGCTGAAGATAATTTTCAATAATGCCGTTGTGAACTACGAAAAAATTTTTGTGGCAATCTGAATGTGGGTGCGCGTTTAAATCTGAAGGTCTGCCGTGAGTTGCCCAACGTGTATGCCCAATTCCAACTGTACCGACCGGCAAATTATTTTTCAATTTTTCTTTCAGTGAACTTAATCTGCCGACAGCTTTTTCAACAAAAATATTATCGCCGCAATTTACGGCAACGCCCGCGCTGTCGTAGCCGCGATATTCCAATTTTGTTAAACCGTCCAATAAAAAATCAATGGCGCGTTTATCGCCAATGTAGCCTACAATTCCACACATATATTTTTTCCCCCGTAGTCTATGAAAAATTCGTGAATCACTTGACGATTATATATTACCGCGCTTTTATCGTCAAATAAATTTGCGCGGCTTTAATTCCGTCCACAGCTGAACTCATAATCCCGCCCGCGTAGCCTGCGCCTTCGCCAATGGGATAAATCCCCGCGTGGCTGATTGACTGAAAATTTTCTTTGTCACGCAGGATTCGGCAGGGCGCACTGGTACGAGTTTCAACGCCCGTAATTGCAACATTCGGCGCGGCGAAATTTTTTATTTTATCGTTCCAAAAAATCAGCGCGTCTTTCAAAGTTGCCGCAACTTCAGCCGGTAAACATTTATTCAAGTCAGCAACTTTGTAACCGAGCGGGTAAGTTGGAGCAATTAAAAAATTTTGACAATCTGCGCGACCGTTCAGAAAATCGCCGACACTTTGTACAGGCGCAGAAAAATTTTTGCCGCCGAGTTCAAACGCCAATTTTTCAAAGTGCCGTTGAAACCTCACGCCGCTTAAAATATCGCCGCCGAAATTTTTAAAATCTGCCTTATCAACCGTAACAAGCAGCGCGCTGTTGGCAACGCCGGAATTTCTGGAAAAATTGCTCATTCCATTTGTAACAACTTGAAAATTTTCAGAAGTTGCTGCAACAACAACGCCGCCCGGACACATACAAAAACTGTAAGCCCCGCGCCCGCGTTTTAAATCTTTGTACGTCAAAAAATAATCCGCCGCAGGAAGTTTTGAATTTTGAAAATCTGCGCCGAATTGTGCGCGGTTAATAAATTCTTGCGGGTGTTCAATTCGCACGCCGACTGCAAACGCCTTAGCCTCCATCGCAACGCCGCGGCTGTTTAACATTTCATAAGTATTTCGCGCAGAATGCCCGACGCCCAAAAAAATTGCATCTGTCAAAAACCTTTCGCTGTTGTTGACAATAACCGCCGTAACTTTGCCGCCGGAAAAATCTAAATCTGTAACTTGCGAATTGAAATAAATTTTGCCGCCCAAATTTAAAATTTCACTGCGAATATTTTTTACAACTTCGCGCAGGTTATCAGTACCAATGTGCGGTTTTTGCAGGTACAAAATTTCAGCAGGTGCGCCCGCCTGTACAAAAGTTTCAAGGACAAAATCAATAAGTGAATCGTCAAGGCGCGTTGTCAATTTGCCGTCCGAAAAAGTACCCGCGCCGCCTTCGCCGAATTGCACATTTGAATTTTCGTTAAGTTCGCCCGTGCGGAAAAATTTTTCAACCGCGGCAGTTCGTGAATCAATATCGCCGCCCCGTTCAAAAATAATTGGCTCCAGTCCTGCGCGAGCAAGCATTAAAGCAGCAAACATTCCCGCGGGACCAAAACCAACAACAATAGGGCGAATATCTTTTAAAATTTTCGGCAGTTTAAAATTCTGTCGCGCAGGAATTTTTTCAAGATTTTTATCACGCGCCAAATTTATTTTGCCTTCAAATTCAACGTCCAAAATATAAGTGAATTTAATCCCCGCGCCATGATAACGCCGAGCGTCAATCGCCTTACGAATTATTTTGACATTGTGAAATTTTTTTGCGTCAATTTTCAGGTAAGCCGCCGCAATTTCAAAAATATTTCTGTCATCGTTTAAATCGACGCCTAAATTTTTTATTCTGATTTTCAAAAAATCTTACTCCTTAGAATCGTGATAACGCCGAGCGTTAATCGCCTTACGAATTATTTTGACGTTGCGAATTTTTTTTGCGTCAATTTTTAGGTAAGCCGCCGCAATTTCAAAAATATTCCTGTCATCGTTTAAATCGACGCCTAAATTTTTTATTCTGATTTTCAAAAAATCTTACTCCTTAGAATCGTGATAACGCCGAGCGTCTATCGCCTTACGAATTATTTTGACGTTGTGAATTTTTTTGCGTCAACTTTCAGGTAAGCCGCCGCAATTTCAAAAATATTCCTGTCATCGTTTAAATCGACGCCTAAATTTTTTATTCTGATTTTCAAAAAATTTTACTCCTTAGAATCGTGATAACGCCGAGCGTCAATCGCCTTACGAATTATTTTGACATTGTGAATTTTTTTTGCGTCAATTTTCAGGTAAGCCGCCGCAATTTCAAAAATATTTCTGTCATCGTTTAAATCGACGCCTAAATTTTTTATTCTGATTTTCAAAAAAATCTTACTCCTTAAATTCGCAGGTAATATCAATTTCGTTTGGAATGGCAGTAACACCATCGGGCAAATCCAATTTCAACTTGCCGGTAAAAGTTTTGGCGTTGACGTTGAAATTTAGCGGCTCTGTTTTAATTGAATCAATCGAACTTAAAATTTCTTCTCTGCCGGTAATTGTAACAGTATCGGGATTAATAATCAGCTCGGAAATTTCCCGCCCTTCAGGTACGCTGACATCAGCAGTAACGGGAACGGATTTTTCTTGAATTTCGCTTGCAACGTGAACAGTTACAGTTATTACCGAAGGCGCAACTCTTACGCCGTGAACTTCGCGCCCGTCGCCGTCAATCGCCGTCATAGGTACAAGAATATCAAAAGTTTCTGCGTTGTTATTCAAGCCAATATAACCAATGACTCGCTTAACTTCATTAACCGCGGTTTTCGGTCCAATCAAAGTTAAATTTGCAGAAGATTTTTCAAGCTCCCTAACCACAGTATTTACAGCCGGTGCGCCCGTGATTATGACTTCAGCCGCCATTTGTTTTTCAATGAAAGGATCCAGTTGCACGTGAATTGTAGCCGGTGCAACGCTTTCAAGTTCAAAGCCTTTTGGAAATGACGCCTCAACCGGAATTTCATATTCGCCCTCGGCAGAATAATTTTGTAAATTTGCAAACGCACGAATATTGTTAACGCCGTAATCTACAAAGTAGGAGCGCGGCGCACTCAATTTAACGCGAATATCTTGCTCCATGTAAACGGCTTTAAAACCGGAAGGAGTATTTGTCATTGTAATTGGTACGCTGTAAGAGCCGTTGATTGTGGGATTTTGAGTATCCATTACGAAAAACCATAAAATCATTGAAGAGAGCAGCGCAACCAATTTTTGCATTTTGTGCCGCTGAAAAGCGTCTTTAATTTGTTCCAACATCGTGCTTTCTCCATTTCGTGAAAAAGTCGCCGAAATATTTTTTGTGCGGATGAACAAAGGCAGGGCGAATCATAGCCGCCAAAGTGTCACCGTCAAGGCGGCGCGTCAATTTTCCATTTTCAGCGATTGAAATTGTGCCGGTTTCTTCACTTACAACCAAAACTAAGGCGTCGCATTGCTCGGAAATTCCAATAGCCGCTCTGTGCCGCGTTCCCAATTCTTTTGAAAGTCCGCGCTTTTCAGTCAAAGGTAAAAGGCAACCCGCCGAATAAATTCTGTTGCCGCGGATAATCGCCGCGCCGTCGTGCAAGGGCGTATTTACAAAAAAAATATTGCCTATCAATTCAGCGGTTATCATTGCGTCAAGTTTAATTCCGGTGTCGCTGACGTCGTTTAAGCCCATTGTTCTTTCAATAACCATTAACGCTCCGGTTTTTGTGGCTGATAAAGATTTTGCCGCCTTAACCATTTCTTCAACAACTTTGTTTGCTTCTGCTTCGTCAAGTGAAGTTCGTTCTTCAAAGAAAAATTTTCCCTGCCCCAATCTTTCAAGCGTGCGGCGCAATTCCGGCTGAAAAATTATTGGTAAAAGTACAAACATCCACGTCATTATTTTTTCAAAAATCCAAGATAACAAATTTAATTGCAGGACGTTGCAGAAAAAATTTACAAGAAATAAAACCAAAATACCTTTTGCCAAAGTAATTGCGCGCGTGCCCTCAAGCATTGCGTAAAGTTTATAGATTATAATTGCAACCAATAAAATTTCCAAAATATCCGCCGGTCTGATTGTCGAGGCAAGCCCAACCAATTTTTCCGGAAAAAATGTATTAGCCGTCATTAACACCCCTCCTTTGAACGCCGCGCCCGTCGAAATTCGGTACAAATTTTTCATCTGCAGTTTTGCCAATTTGAATGTAACAATTTTTTATTCCAATGTCAACGGCGTAATTTACGACAGAATCATATTCAAAAGTTGTAAGGCGGCGATTTTTAATTTGGCGCAAAAAAATTATTGCCGAAATTTTTATAAAGTTAATCAGCAAATTTTTGAACGCCGCGCCCGTCGAAATTCGGTACAAATTTTTCATCTGCAGTTTTGCCAATTTGAATGTAGCAATTTTCTATTCCAATGTCAACGGCGTAATTTACAACAGAATCATATTCAAAAGTTGTAAGGCGGCGATTTTTAATTTGGCGCAAAAAAATTATTGCCGAAATTTTTATAAAGTTAATCAGCAAATTTTTGAACGCCGCGCCCGTCGAAATTCGGT
>JAFSZS010000176.1 GCA_017455645.1 Selenomonadaceae bacterium
GTCGGCGCAATGGCAACAATTCAAGACATTATCGACAATCCGAGCGATATTCACATTCAAGAAATTGAAGCCGCGCAACTGCCGCGCACGCTTGACGATGTAGATATTTCGGTTATAAATACCAACTTTGCAATGAACGCCAATTTAAATCCTGTCAACGACGCGCTTTTCATGGAAGATAAAACTTCACCCTACGTAAATATTTTAACCGTTCGTGACGGCGACGAAAGCCGCCCCGAAATTCAAATTCTTGTAAAAACTCTCCAATCCGAAAAAGTTAAAAATTTCATCAACGAAAAATACAAAGGCGCGATTGTTCCCGCATTCTGATAAAATTTTTTCTGCAACTAAAAAAGCCCGTCGAAATTTGGCGGGCGTTATTTTTTTCTCCAAAAATTAAATTTACTTGAGAGCTACAGCGATAATTACAGCTATTGACATTCCGGCGATACCAAACATTGCGGCGAGGGTTAAAGTTCTGAAACTTGCAATGCTGTCATCAATACGCTGATTCATTGCGTCCATACGCTGATTCATTGCGTCCATACGCTGATTCATTGCGTCCATACGTTGATTAAAAGCATTCATATTGGCGCGCATTTCTTTAAGTTCTTCGTCAGTTTTAGCGCGGGCGGCGCGGCTTTCTGCAATGTAGTCATCAACTTTTTGTGAAAGTACATCAACGCGCCTGTCGAGGGCGTTAATCCTTTCTTCGTGCATTCTTTCAATTTCAGTCATTTTAAAAACCTCCTTTGACAATTCCGCCGGAGTGTTTTATAATTTTGCCTAACGGTTTACTCCGGCGTTTTAATTGAAGTTCAAGCTAATTATACCACCGGTTGAGTAAGCCGTCAAAAATTTTTTAGGCAACAAAAAAGCTCCGCCCAATTTTTGAACGGAGCAATTTTTTATTTTACGAACAAAATTTTATTTGAAATAACGTTCGAGCAAGCCTTTGAAGCCTTTACCGTGGCGCGCTTCGTCTCTTGCGGCTTCGTGTACAACGTCATGAATTGCATCAAGGTTAAGTTTCTTTGCGAGTGTAGCCAAATCTTTTTTGCCTTGAGTTGCGCCGTGTTCGGCGGCGATACGTTTTTCAAGATTTTCTTTGGTAGAATCTGTAACGACTTCGCCCAAAAGTTCAGCAAATTTGGCGGCGTGCTCTGCCTCGTCAAGTGCATAGCGGCGGAAAATTTCGCCAATTTCAGGATAACCTTCACGGTGTGCAACGCGGCTCATTGCAAGGTACATTCCAACTTCGGTACATTCGCCGACAAAGTTTTGACGCAAGCCCTCAAGAACTTTTTCATCTACGCCTTTTGCAACGCCTACAACGTGTTCATCTGCAAAAACCAAATCGCCTTCATCTTGTTTTTTGAATTTTTCGGCGGGAGCTTTACAAATCGGGCATTCAATCGGCGGTTCATCGCCTTCATAAACGTAACCACAAACTGCACATACATATTTCGCCATAAGTTAAACCCTCCTAAAAAATACTCTCCTAAAATTTCTATCTGAAGATATTTTAAGGCAAGGAAGATTTTTTGTAAAGCAAAATTTTTTCAGGAAAATGAAATGTGCTTGCTATGGATTTATAACTTTATCTTTGCCGAGCCAACTTAAAGCGGGCAATGTGAACACCTCCAAAAAATAAAAAAACCGCCTCGCGGCGGCGAATCTTTATATAAAATTCATACGAATATAATTGACTTAGTCGTCTCACTTTGATATAATATCACTGCATTAAAAAACAAAATACCCAAGACGACTTCCAGAACTTTACAATGTAATTATAAGCGTCTCGGGGTGTTTTGTCAAATAAAACATTTAGGAGGCGTTTTTTATTATGGAAAATAATTTTGCGCAAAAAAAATTCGCCTTTCGGCAACTTTTTTCTTGCGTTATTCAAACCGTTGTAGTATAATAATTAATGAAATAAAAATTAAATAATCACAACAGCAACACACTACACTTTTTACGCCGAAATTATACCTTGCCGTTGGTTGATTGTCAAGTTTTTATCTAATCAAGTTTAAGGAGGTTTTTTATTATGGAAGAAAATGCATTGCAAATTTTTGAACACGAAAAATTTGGAAAAATCCGTATTGTGATTATTGACGGCGTCATTTGGTTTGTTGGCAAAGATGTTGCAATCGCACTTGGCTATTCAAATCCTCGCGACGCCCTTGCAAAGCACGTTGACGACGAAGACAAGGGGGTGTCGCAAATCGCGACTCCCTCCGGCGAGCAATCGATGACTATTCTGAACCTCCCACGATTAAAATCGCGGGGTTCTCGGGACTAGTAAATAAGTTTACTTCATTACCGAGCTATCCCCGTAGTTCCTACGGTTCATTTGTACATATGCACTAGCACTTTA
>JAFSZS010000177.1 GCA_017455645.1 Selenomonadaceae bacterium
ATCGCCGCGTAGCCGACAATTTCCAAATTCCCGCGCTGAACTTCCGCGTCATAAAAATTTTTCAGCCGAGGATACAAATCGTCGACGCCGAAAATCAAAGCCCTTACCGCCATAAATCAAATCTCCTTGGTGCCAGAAAGTTTATCCAAAATTTTTTTAATCGGCGCGAAATTTGTAATTTCCACGTAGCCGAACAATCCCTGCGGGCGATAAAACATCAGCAAAATCAGCGACAGCGCGTAAATTATCATTCGGACTTCGGGGAACGACGCCAGCGCCGCCGAGATAAAAGTTACGACGAACGCGCCCGCGATTGAGCCGGTGATTGAGCCCATTCCGCCCAAAACTACCATGATTAAATAATTGAACGACGCCAAAAAAGTAAATGAGTTCGGACTGATTAAATAAAATTGGTGAGCAAATAAGCCGCCCGCAATTCCTGCAAACGCCGCGCCAATCGTAAACGCCATAACTTTATATTTGGTAGTGTTAACGCCCATTGCCTCCGCCGCAATTTCATTTTCACGAATTGCAATACAAGCGCGACCGTGCGAACTGTTGACAAAATTTTTTATGAAAAACAGCGTGAATAACATTGCAAAAAATACCCAAGTAAAATTTGTCAAGTGCGGAATACCTTTAAAGCCCGCCGCGCCGCCTACGTATTCGATATTCATTATTACAATCCTGATAATTTCGCCGAGCCCCAAAGTTGCAATCGCCAGATAATCGCCGCGAAGTCTCAGCGTCGGCAAGCCAATAAGAAATCCTAAAACTCCGGCGCCAATCGCCCCAAGAATCAGCGCGCCAATCAGCGGCAAATGAAAACTCGTAGTTGCTACAACTCCAACGTAGGAGCCGACAGCCATAAATCCCGCGTGTCCAATGGAAAATTGCCCGGTGTAGCCGTTTATCAAATTCAAACTTGCCGCCATTATCACATTGACGCAAATTAAAATTATGTTAAGTTGCCAAAATGAGCCGATAAATCCGCTGCTTATTGCGCCTTGAATTGCGCCGTAAACTGCCAGCCCGAATATCAACATTGCCAAATCTCTTTTTCTAACTGAATTCAAATTAAAAGCTCCTTTCAGTTGCTTTTTAGGGTTCAAGGGATAAAGGGTTCTAGGGATTAAAAATTTCCCCTATATCCCTATATCCCTAAACTTTTTCATTAGTATTTTTGCCAAACAATCCCGACGGTTTCACAAGCAACACCAAAATTAAAATTGCAAACGCCGCCGCGTCTCTGAAGGTTGAAGATAAAAATCCTGCAACCAACGCTTCAATTACGCCCAAAATTATTCCGCCGACAACCGCGCCCGGCAATATTCCAATTCCGCCCAATACCGCCGCCACAAACGCTTTTAAGCCCGGCATAATTCCCATTAAAGGATCAATCGTGTTGTAATAAACGCCGACCAAAACGCCAGCCGCCGCCGCCATACTGGAGCCGATAAAAAATGTCATTGAAATAACTTTGTCTGAATCAATCCCCATTAACTGCGCGGTTTCCGTGTCAAAGCTCGCCGCGCGCATCGCTTTACCCAATTTTGTTTTCTGTACAATGTATGTTAAAAGTGCCATTAAAATTATCGTTATCGCAAAAATTAAAACTTGCTGCCCGTTGATTATGAATCCCGCCACGTTGAAAGAAATATTCCCTATCACGTCGGGAAAAGTACGCGGCGTTGGTGTTACAAAATACATTCCCGTATATTCCAGAAAAAATGAAACGCCAATAGCCGTGATTAAAATTGAAATACGCGGCGCGTGCCGGAGCGGTTTATACGCCAATTTTTCTACAACCATTCCTAAACAGCCGGTAACAACCATTGAAATTAAAAGCGCGGGCAAAATTGGCAAGCCCGCCGCAGTTACGCCGAAAAATCCCAAGTACGCCCCGACCATATAAATATCGCCGTGCGCAAAATTAATCAGCTTGATAATTCCATAAATCATTGTGTAGCCTAAGGCGATTAGCGCGTAAATACTGCCAAGCGAAACGCCGTTTATCAACTGCTGTATCAGCTGATGAAAAAAATCCATAACAAAAAAACCTCCCTGCAAAATTCTGCAGGAAGATTTTAACTTTTTATCGCCGTAATGTCACGCTTTATTTTTTAAATATCGCAAGTGCCGCAATTCAAATTTCTGTGCTTGACGCTGTCAACGTCTTCATAAATCGCCGGCGCAAAATTATTTTCATAAACTTGAATTACAACGTCGCGCTGTCTTTCGGTGTACTGATTTATCAAAGTGTCGGTTGCTAAATTTGCAATGATTGAGTTCAAAGTTTTTACCGCCGGTTCTTTTACGTCCGCGCCGCGCACATACCCTTTTTGAACTAAGCCTGCGCGAACATTTTTATCCGGGTGAATTTCTTTGGCAATTTCATTGGGCTTAAGGCGTTTCAAACAGGTTAAGCAAACTCTGTCGCCAATCCTAACCAAAATAACTTCGCCGCTCATATCTTTAATTTCGCCGTCCTCAACCGTGATATTTACGCCGACAGTTATGAACGGTACAAAATATTTAAAAGCCAATTCTTGAATGTGAAAGCGGCTTGCATGATTGTCCGTCGCAACCAAAATCCAATCCGAATCCGCCAAAACTTTTTCAACTTCAAAATCAAAAACATTGTGATTCAGCGCGTTTATCGTAGCGCGGGGATTTATTTTCAGCAAATTATTTTTAATCGCCTCAACTTTTACGCGCTCTTTCACGGCGTCTTCATAGGTTGCCGCAACAATCCTGTTCAAATTTGAAATTTCCAACTTGTCAAAGTCAATCAGATTTATAAAATTAAATCCCATATGAATAAGATTTTCGGCAAGAATGGAGCCAATCCCGCCTACGCCAACAACAGAAATTTTTTGGTTGCCGGTAATTTTGCGCATATTGTCAAGACCGAGTGCAAGTACACTCCTGTTAAACATTTCGTCAACTTTAATTTTTTTTTCAGCGTCAAATTTTAAATCCGAAGAAGGAATACTTTCAGTAACTTTTTGGGTTTTAATAAGTGCGGGGATTTTTACGGCGCGCCCGTTTTCCAAAAACCAATACCGCGCTTGATAATCCGTTTGAGAAAAAACTATCGACGCATAAGAAATTTCCGCGCCTTCCTCTGCAAGATAATTTACAAAATTTATTTCGTCCTTGTCGTCAGTGCCGGAAAACCAAACATTACTGTTTGAAAAAGGGTGCGTGTGTACGTCAATCATTGTATCAACGTCAATTCGCTCTTCAATTTCCAAAAGTCTTTCGCGCAGGAAATCCCCCGAAACTCTCAATGAAGTTACAGATTGATTTTCGTAGTATTCAGAATCCGGAAAATAAACATCTTTTACAGTGATTATGCACAAATCGTCGATAATATTTTTTTGCCCCAAAAGGCAAGCGTAATATTCACGGCTGCCGTCTGCAAGTAATTTTTTTCTCAAATTAGTTAAAGCTTGATTTTGAAATTTAATTTGAACGCGCAGGGAATTTTCTTTTGGCGGCGTAAAAATTTTTTTTGATTTTTTACCGGACAATTTGCCGCCTCCTCAATCTTCCAAAGGATGAGTCAAAACGTCTTTGCAGATTGTAAGAATATCCCAAAGATTATCGCCCTTGCGCCAATCGTCAACAACTCGCAAATGTGCAGGTTGCCACGCGCCGGGCAAAATGTGCGTACAATACCATTTCCAATTTCCGCGCCGCATAAATTCAATTTCTTCTTCGGTTTCACCGAACGCGCCGCCGTAACCGCGAGCGTAAAAATGTTGAGCATTTTCAGGAATTTGCAAATTTGCAGGCAAATAAAATCCAGTTGTCGGCAAGTCGGGATATTGGTCGGGAAAAATCAACATCATTTTTACAAAGTTTGAACCGGGATTTGCGCGTTGCCATTCCGGCGGAAGTAAAAAACCGTTGAAAACTACATAATTGCAATCTTCATCAAGTTCAACGGGGCTGTTTTTAAACATTTTTGCAGAAACGTCAAGCACTTGAGATTCAATAACCTGCTTACGCCAATTTTCTTTGTTGCCAAAATAAGTTGTAGTTCTGCCGCCATATTGTTGTACACGTTGTGTATTTTGAGTGCTACCGTTATTGGACTGCGGAGAACTGCGAAAAAAATTTCTAAGGTCATCAAAAAAACTTGCCTTAACTCTGTCGGGAACAGTTGAAAATTTTTCGCCTTCTCTTACTCTGTATTTCTGACCGGGTTTAAGTTTGTCTCTAACAGCGGCGTTGGTATTTCTTACAACCGCACGATTAACATTGCGCCTGCCGGTTGCTCTTATAATCTCTTCAGAAGTTGCAGAATCCGGCACATTTACTTTCTTGCCATTAACAATTACTGTTGGCATTGTCATCCTCCTCATCTTTTACAATTTGGGTATCATCTCTTAAAAAATTTTCTTTGCCCTGCGCGAGGCGTTCTTCATCGTTGATAATATCTTCATCAGTGATAATTTCTGCGCCGTCATTAATCCAATAATCTAAACTGATAAAGCCTGAACTTTTTAAGGCAAGTTCCCGCGCCATTGCAGATTCAAACGCCGCAACTTCAACGCGCACGCCTTTACCGCGCATTTCCAAAACTACCGGAATAAAATCTTTGTCGCCGCTAACCAAAACTACAACATCAGGCGAAATTTCATAAACAACCCGCGAAATATCCATAGCAATTTCAATATCAAAATCGCACTTGTAACTTTCGCCGGCAATTCCGCCAACTTTTGTCTTGACAATGTAGCCTTTTTGCCACAAATCTTCAATTTCAAAATCTGTAGCGTGTTCTTGCCGCGGGTCAATCGGCACGTAAGCATAAGCAACTTTTAAAGTCCTTTGCTCTTTTTCGTCTGCCAAATAATCCAACAACGCGCCGTAATCTACTTCATAATTTAAATCGTAAGCCGCGGCGTTGACATTGGCATAATCAAGAAATACAGCAACTTTCAAAATTATCGCCTCCCAAAATTTTCTATAATTATTATAGCCTAATGAGGGGGGGGGGTATGTCAACATTGTATTATTAGAAATTAATTAAATCTTGTAATTTTAAAATATCTGAAGTAAAATATCTGCGCTATTCGCCTTAGCAGGAATAACTTTTTGCCGCGGCGAATATTTCTGTAAAATTTATGAAAGGGTGTTTTCCTTAATGAAGATGAAAAAACTTTTTTTGACGGCAGGCTTGTTAGTCTCGATGCTGTTTACCGGTTGCGGCGGCGATTCAGGCGGCTCCACAAATAACGCGGCAACTGATAAAATTATTGTCGGGCTTGATGATGAATATCCGCCAATGGGTTTTAAAAACGAAAACAACGAAATTGTAGGCTTTGACGTTGATTTGGCAAAAGAAGCAACAAAACGCATGGGCGCGGAAGTCGAATTTAAGGCGATTGACTGGAGCAGTAAAGAGGCAGAATTAAAATCCGGCAGAATCAATGTACTTTGGAACGGCTTAGACATTACTCCCGAGCGTCAAGAAAATATGCTTTTCAGCGACCCCTACATGGATAACCGCCAAATTATTTTTGTACGCACGGGCGACGATCAAGGTATTCGCGCAGAAACTGATTTAGCGGGTAAAGCCGTTGGAACTCAAGCCGGCTCCACTGCAGAAAGTTATATCACTTCAAACGCCGACCTTCAAAACAGTTTCTTGGAATTTAAAACTTACGGCGATTATATCAGCGCGTTTATGGATTTGGAAAACGGACGCCTTGACGCTGTAGTTTGTGATGAAATTGTCGGGCGTTATTATATGGCTAAACACCCTGACGCCTTGCAAGCTATAGGCGATGTTACAGTTGGTCCCGTAAGCCAATTCGGTATTGCATTTGACAAGGGAAATACCGAGCTGCGCGACAAAGTACAAAAAGCATTTGATGAAATTGTTGCAGACGGCACAGCTACAAAAATTTCTGAAGAATGGTTCGGCGCAGATTTAATCAAGAAAAAATAATTTTCAATGGATAAATATTTAAATATGGCGTACCTGATTTTACAGGGCGCGGAAGTTACCTTAACGATTTTTGCAGTAACTGTAATTTTAAGTATTCCACTCGGCGGGCTTGCGGCGTTGGGCAGAATTTCAAGCTTTGCGCCGCTCCGTTATCTTATGGAGTTTTACGTTTGGGTAATGCGCGGTACGCCTTTGATGTTGCAACTTTTATTTGTGTATTTCGCACTGCCGCTTGTCGGTATAAGGTTGCCGGATTTTGCGGCGGCTCTTTTGGCTTTTACTTTGAATTACACCGCTTATTTCGCCGAAATTTTTCGCGCAGGTATTCAGGCAATTCCCAAAGGACAATATGAAGCGGCTGTTGCACTCGGCTTAAAACATTGGCAAATGATGCGCTATGTAATTTTTCCGCAAGTTTTGCGCGTGGTACTGCCGCCAATTTCCAATGAAACAATCAACCTTGTAAAAGATACTTCGCTGATTTATATTTTGGCAATGAATGACTTACTGCGCGTCGCTCGCACGATTGTACAGCGTGAATTTGACATGACGCCTTTTTTAATCGCCGCAATTTTTTACCTTGTAATGACGGCGGCTTTAACTTGGCTTTTCAAAAAACTTGAGCAAAAATACGGCTCTTACGAAACTTAATGTAGTGGGATAGTCTTATAGTGTGATAGTGGAATAGCAATTTACCATAATACTATCACACTACCCCACTAACCAACTATCAAACTATAAAAGAGGAGGCTTGTATGGTAGAAAAAATTTTAATAGGTCTCCTCATTTTTTTGTTTTCAATTTCAACTTGTGAGGCGGCAAATTTGGCGGGCAAAACTGAAATTAAAGACTTGCGTTACAGCTTGGGCTCCGGCACTGTTCGAATTGTCCTTGATATGAAAAAGCAAGTTGATTTCAAAGAATCCTACGCCGAAAATCCTTCAAGGCTTATTGTTTCACTGCCAAACACCTGGATTGACGTAAAAAAATTAAAACGTGATATTGAATTAAATTCCACGGCGGCTAAAAGAATCAAATTGGCACAATTCGACGCCTCAACCGTGCGGCTTGTTGTTGAAACTATGGCTGACGTGAAAATTTTTTGGCTGAAAGGCGGTCCCGCCGGTAATCGTTTGGTTATCGATGTTGGCAACGCCGAATTTAAACCAAATGAAGAACTTACCAAACAACAACAAGAAAAAGAAAATCCCCCGCCCGAAGATAACGACAATTCAAATTTTGACAATAACAATAATTCTGACGATAACAACGATAATTTTAATGACGATAACAATTTGGGCAATGACGATAATTTGGGCGAGGAAGTAGATAATCCTTTCACTGAAGAAATTACCGACAAAGATAAAAATTCCGACAAGGAAAAAGACTCCAAAAAAGACAAAGACAAGAAAAAAGATAAAGACACTAAAAAAGACAAGGATAAGAAAAAAGACAAAGAAACTAAAACCGATACCGATAAAGACTCCGAAAAAAATAAAGATGATGAGAATGATCAGTCGTTCAAAGAATTGGATGACGATTTGGACAAAATTTTGACGCTTAAGGGAAAAATTATTTGCATTGACGCAGGACACGGCGGCGGCGACGCGGGCGCAATAGGTCCAACAGGCGTAACCGAAAAATCTGTAACTTTGCGCGTTGCCTTAAGACTTCAGGAATTGTTGGAAGCAGAAGGCGCAGAAGTTATAATGACGCGCCGCACGGATAAAGCCGTTTCATGGAAAGGCGATAAAGCCTCGGCGATTGAAGAATTGCAGGCGCGTTGCGATGTTGCCAACAAGGCTAAGGCAATAATTTTTGTTTCGATTCACGCCGACAGCTTTACAAATCCTGCTGCGCGAGGTTCAACCGGCTATTACTATTCAAAAACTGAAGGCACAAAGGCTAAGCGGCTTGCAGATTCAATAAGGCGCGGAGTTTGTGAACAACTTAGGACGCCGAGCCGCGGCACTCAACCCTGTAATTTTTACGTCGTGCGTCATACAGATATGGCGGCAACTTTGATTGAACTTGCGTTTATTTCAAATGTTGACGAAGAAAAATTGTTGGATTCTGATGAAGGCGTGGAAAAAGCCGCGCAGGGAATTTTTGACGGCATTGAAGATTATTTTGGCTAAGAGGGGAATTTAATTGAAAATAATTTTGACAGGAGACAGACCAACCGGAAAATTGCATTTGGGGCATTTTGTAGGAAGCCTGCGCGAACGAGTGAAACTTCAAAATTCCGGCGAATACGATAAAATTTTTATAATGATAGCAGACGCGCAAGCTTTAACAGATCACGCGGATAATCCCGCAACCGTACGAGAAAATATTTTGAACGTTGCGCTTGATTATTTATCAGTCGGACTCAATCCCGCGCAGTCTACAATTTTTATTCAATCGCAAATCCCCGCGCTTTTCGAGTTGACGGCGTATTATTTGAATTTGGTTACAGTTTCACGCCTTGAAAGAAATCCTACAGTAAAAAATGAAATTGCGCAGAAAAATTTTGAAACAAGCATACCCGCCGGCTTTTTGTGTTATCCCGTAAGCCAAGCGGCCGACATCACCGCCTTTGACGCAAACATCGTGCCCGTCGGCGAAGACCAAGCGCCCATGCTTGAGCAGACCCGCGAAATCGTCCGCAAGATGCACGAACTTTACGGCGAAGGACTTTTGGTTGAGCCCGAAATTTTCTTGCCGCAAAGTCA
>JAFSZS010000178.1 GCA_017455645.1 Selenomonadaceae bacterium
AATTTTTGATATGGACGGGACTTTGATAAATACGCTTGAAGATTTGGCTGACAGCGTCAATGAAATGTTGGAACATTATAAACGCCCGCGGCGCACGATTGACGAAGTGCGAATTTTTGTAGGAAACGGCGCACGGAAATTAATGGAACGCGCCCTTGAAACAACCGACGCAGATTTTGTAAATGACGCGCTGAAATATTATGACGGCTGCTATAAACGCCGCTTAACAAACAAAACTAAGCCTTATTCGGGAATTGTCGAATTTTTAACCGCACTGCAAGATAAAAAAATTCCCGTTGCAATTTGTACCAACAAACAACATTTCGCCGCCGTTGAGCTTGCCGAAAAAATTTTTCCTACAATAAAATTTGCCGCGGTTATAGGCGACGCCCAAAAACCTAATCCTGCGCGAGCGTTGGAAATTATGAAAAAAATCAGCGTTGAGCCGGCTGAAGTTGCATATTTCGGCGATACCTCGGTTGACATTCAAACTGCGATTAACGCGGGCTTTTTGCCTGTCGGTGTGACGTGGGGATTTCGCCCTGAAAGTGAACTTGTTGACAGCGGCGCAAAAATTATCGTGCATCGCGCAGCTGAAATTTTGAACAGAATAAATTTTGCATAATAAAAAAAAGACGGCGTCCAAGGATGGACGCCGCCGCCGGTTACCGACGTGATGTCGGTACGGCGGGCAAAAAAGCACTTTTCTTTGGTACTTTCTTTTTTGCTTTGGAAAAAGAAAGTACATAAAAAAAATTAAAAGCAATTAAACTTGGAGGCTAAAAAATTTGGCTATTGAGAAAGTCAAGAAATATTTTGCAGAAATAGGCGAGCCTGAACGCGTGGTAGAATTTGAAGAATTAACGGCAACTTCAGAGCAAGCCGCGCACGCTTTAAATTGCGAAGTGGGCAGAATCGCCAAAACAATTTCTGTATTTGTGAATAAAAAGCCGGTACTGATTTTGCTCGGCGGCGATATGAATTTAGACAACAAAAAATTTAAAGCGCAATTCGGTTGCCGCCCGCACATGATACCGGTTGCCGAAGTTGAAAATCTTATCGGTCACGCGGTAGGCGGCGTTTGTCCTTTCGCAGTCAATGACGGCGTACCAATTTACCTTGATGAATCTTTGAAACGTTTTGAATTTGTTTACCCCGCCGCCGGCAACGATAAAAGCGTTGTAAAACTTACACTTGACGAATTGGAAAAATATATTAAAAGCGCGGGCTGGGTTGACGTTGCAAAACTTAAAGGCGGTGCGTAAATGCTTTTAGTAATTGACATTGGCAACAGCAATATCGTCATGGGAACTTACGAAGGCAAAAACTTAATGAAACATTGGCGCGTTTCGACTGACAGCCAAAAAACCGGCGACGAGTACGGAATGTTAATTAATGATTTATTTCGTTATCAAGGCGTAAGTATCAATGACGTTAGCGATATAATTATTTCTTCGGTTGTTCCTCAACTTTTGGTACCTTTTGTAAAAATGTGCGAAAGATATTTTAAAATCAAGCCGCTTGTAGTTGGACCCGGCATTAAAACCGGAATTAAAATAAATTATGAAAATCCCCGCGCCATTGGTGCAGACAGAATTGTAAATGTTGTAGGCGCGTTTGAACATTACGGCGGACCTTTAATCGTCATTGACATTGGAACGGCCACAACCATTGACGTTGTTGCAGAAAACGGCGATTTTTTGGGCGGGGTAATTGCGCCCGGGATTGTTTCAGCTGCTGATTCTTTGGTCAGCTCAACTGCCAAACTTCCCAGAATTGAACTTGTACCGCCAAAAAGTATTATCTGCCGCAATACAACAACCGGTATGCAGGCTGGGATTATTTACGGCTACGTCGGGCAGGTTGACGAAATTGTAAGGCGTATTCGTGAAGAAATGGGCGAAAATTGGAAAGCAAAAGTTATCGCAACCGGCGGGCTTGCCAAAATGATTTCCAAAGAATCTAAAACCATTGATAAAATTGACCATTTCTTGACTTTGTCCGGCTTGCGCGTCCTTTACGAGCGTAACAAAAATTAAATTTTCAATAATGCTAAAAAATTCTGCAGATTGGCAGTTGAATTTGCCGTCGCGCAGGATTTTTTTATTGCCAAAAATTTTAAGCTGTGATATATTTTCTTAAGCAGAATTGTCGGCTCTCGTGCGTCGAAAACGCAAAGGCGCACGAGCAGTAGGCGCGGTTGAACCGTACACTTCACCGCGTTCACTCGATAATTCTGTTTTGCATTTTCAGGCAAAATTTATTGTTTAAATTTATAAACTGTGATATATTAACCGCGTCAAAAATTCGGAATCGGTAACTTGGGAGGCAAATTTTATGAACGCAATTTTTACCCGTACAAGCATAAGAAGTTTTGAAGCTAAAGAAGTTGAGGCTGAAAAAATCGAAAAACTTTTACAGGCGGCAATGGCTGCTCCAACTGCGAAAAATCAGCAGGCGTGGGAATTTTACGTTGTAACAAACAAAGAAATTCTTGCAAAACTCGGCAAAGTTACACCTTATTCAATGCCCGCCGCGCACGCGCCCGCCGCTATCGTCATTTGCTACAACAAAGACAATGTAAAAGTTCCCAAAATGCTTGATATTGATTGTGCTATTGCCACTGAAAATATTTGGCTGGAATGTGAAGAATTGGGACTCGGCGGCGTTATGATGGGCGTTGCGCCTTTTGAAGACAGAATGGAAGCACTCGGAAAAGTTTTGAACTTGCCGGAAAATATTTCTGCGTTTACAATTTTTGCGCTCGGTTATCCCAAAAAGAAAAATCCTCAACAAAATCGCTACGACGAAAAGAAAGTTCACTATATCAAATGACAGTCGAAGAAATTTTTAAAACGCCAATATTTTTGGCACCAATGGCGGGCGTTACTGATTCAGCATTCAGAATCATTGTGCGTGAACTTGTCGAAAAAACTTACAGGAAAAATTTGCTGATGTTTTCAGAAATGGTAAGTTGCAACGGGATTCACTATCGCAACGAAAAATTTAGTAATGCTAAATAATATGGGGGATTCAACAAATATAAATGACAGTCGAAGAAATTTTCAAAACGCCAATATTTTTGGCACCAATGGCAGGCGTTACTGATTCAGCGTTCAGAATAATCGTGCGTGAACTTGTCGACGAAACTTACAGAAAAAATTTGCTGATGTTTTCAGAAATGGTAAGTTGCAACGGGATTCATTATCGCAACGAAAAAACTTTGGAAATGTTGAAAACTTCCGTGGGCGAAAGACCGGTTGCAATTCAGCTTTTCGGCTCCAATCCTGAAATCTGCGCGACGGCGGCAAAATACGTTGAAGAATTGGGGACGGCGGCGGTTATAGATTTTAATTTGGGTTGTCCCGCGCCAAAAATCGTAAAAAACGGCGAAGGCTCCGCGCTTACGCAAAATCCAAAACTTGTCGGCGAAATTTTGTCTGCAATTAGAAAAGCCGTAAAAATTCCCTTCAGTATAAAAATTCGGCTCGGCTTCGACGAAAATATTAACGCCGTTGAAATTGCCAAAATTGCCGAAAATTGCGGAGTAGATTTTATAGCGGTACACGGGCGGACGCGGCAACAATTTTACAGCGGCGAGGCGAATTGGTACGAAATTGCAAAAGTTAAAGCCGCCGTAAAAATTCCCGTTATCGCAAATGGCGACGTTAAAAATTTTGATTCACTGGATAAAATTTTTGAAATTACAAAGGCTGAAGGCGTAATGGTAGGACGCGCCGCGCAGGGTAACCCGTGGATTATCGGCGCACTGCTGAAATATTTTTTGACGGGCGAAAAAGTTTCTCCGCCGAATTTAAATGAGCGCGTGGAAATTATGAAACGCCACTTTGAAAAATTAATCGAGTGCAAGGGCGAAAATGTTGCAATTCGCGAAATGCGGGCGCACGCCGCTTGGTATACAAAGGGCTTGAAAGGCGGCGCAGAATTACGAAAAAATTTTAACTGCGCAGAAAATATTCCTGACTTTGAAAAAGTTTTCGACAAAATAAAAAATTCTTAGGCGGCGGGGATTTTCCCTGTTGCTTATTTTTTTTGTATAATAAAAAAAAATTTTGGTTACAAATATTGCAATTCGAGAAATGCGGGCGCACGCCGCGTGGTA
>JAFSZS010000179.1 GCA_017455645.1 Selenomonadaceae bacterium
GATGTTATCTGCAGATTTCGTTCACCAAAAGAACAACGCCTTACAATGCAAAAAGTTCGCGCAGGACAAATTGATATTTTAATCGGTACGCACGCAATTTTAAATTCTAAAATCGAGTTTAAAAATTTGGGCTTAATCATTATCGACGAAGAGCAAAGATTCGGCGTCAAGCAAAAAGAAAAAATCCGCTCCATTTCCGCCGGCGCAGATATTTTGGCAATGAGCGCAACGCCAATTCCGCGTACTTTGCATATGTCTTTGGTTAATGCGCGTGATATGAGTTTAATTTCGACACCGCCGGCTGAAAGATTCCCCGTTCAAACTTACGTAATTGAAGACAACAGCGAAATTATTGCAGAGGCGATTAACCGAGAAATTAAGCGCGGCGGGCAAGTTTATTTTGTCTACAATAAAATTGACAAGATAGAATTTATGTTTGAAAGGATACAGCAGTTGGTTCCCGAGGCAAATATCAGAATTGCGCACGGGCGACAATCTGATTTAATGCTTGAAAGTATTATGATGGATTTTTACGAGGGCAAGTTCAATGTTTTACTTTGCACAACGATTATTGAAAACGGCTTGGACGTTGCCAACGCCAATACCATTATGATTTATGACGCGGATAATTTTGGACTTTCGCAACTTTACCAAATGCGCGGGCGCGTCGGGCGTTCTCATCAAATGGCGTTTGCATATTTCATTTATCAAGCGCAAAAAGTTTTGGGCGAAACTGCAGAAAAACGCCTGCACGCAATGAAAGAATTTGCGCAGTTGGGCGCGGGTTTTAAAATTGCAATGCGGGATTTAGAAATTCGCGGCGCGGGAAATTTACTCGGCGCACAACAGCACGGGCACATTGCAAGCGTTGGTTTTGAAATGTACTGCCAACTTTTGAATGACGCTGTAAAAAAATTGCAAAACGCGCCGGTTGAGGAAGTGGAGCCGGAGCCGACAATTTCACTGCCGGTTGAGGCGTACATTGACGATAATTATATTTCAAGTTCAATGAATAAGATTGAAATTTATCAGCGGCTTTTAGTCCTGCGCGACGATACAGAAATTGACGATTTACTGGATGAATTAATTGACAGATTCGGCGACCCAACGCCGCCCGTACTAAGTTTGCTGAAATTTACAAGGCTGAAATGCGCGGCTAAACAAATTGGCTTGCTTGCAATGCAGCTGAAAATTTTAACGCTGGAATTAGTTTTTGGCAGTAAAGCAAAAATTTCTCCCGCCGGTTTCAGTTTTCTGCAGCAAAAATTTCTTGACAAATTTAAATTCTCCAACGCCTCAAAAACAATTTTTATAAAACTTGAAAGTAAAAATAATTTGCTTGATACGGCTTTAATGATTCTGAAGAAGTTGCAAGATTGATTGACTCTCAAATTGCGCGGTAAAGATTATTTAGAATTTTAAAGCTACTTTTGATTGTTTTGTAGTCTATCTACAGGCTATTAACCACCAATCGCTGTTCAGCACGTAGATTATATTCGCCGTTAAGATAATTTCATTTCTTCCTTTGAAGTGAAAGTTGGTTGCAACAAACTTGAAACCTTACTGTACAAAACTAATGAATTCGGCTCTATTAGAAATTTCGCACAAGGTATCAAAGTTACTGAAAATTCCTCTTCAACTACTTTGACTATTGCCTAGTTGAGTGACTTCAAAACGAACTCGTTGCTCGCTCTTCCAGTAATAACTTAAAAATGAAGAAAATCTGGAATCTTATGAGTGATATTGAACGTGACGACCTTATTAGCCAAAAAATCTAAAATTTTTGACGAAATATGTATGTACCCATTGAGGCTCAAACTCTCATTTTCGGGCTTTTAAGAGCGTCTACGGGGATATTTTGAGGATAGTATGATTTTTTCTTTTTCTGCTTGTTGAATTTAACTATCTGCCCTTCCTCATTCCTATCGCTCCACTTTTTTGAAACTTTCAAACGATATTTCTGTATTGTAATTCGCTCGATTCAGACTACTTATCACTATGAATGTTGTACTTGTTTCTCGCTGAAAATTCTTTAACCGCCTTAATATATCGTCTATCGCCACTTTGACGTTTTCCGCATTTCCCGCCAATATCTGCAAATAATCTATCACTACTACCGGTGGAATTTTCTTTAATTCCTTGTACTTCTTTATTATTTCAAACAACTTTTCTATTTCCGTGTTTTCAAGTTTCCACACGCTCAAATTTATTTGCGTCGCTGTCAATATCTTTTTTCTTTCCAACAAATACACCAATCGCGCCACCATTTTACTGTACATTTGCATCTTTTAAGGCGTTTTGTCATTGTGAAGCATTTTTTTCTGTCTGCAAATTGGTCCCACAAAATTGAACGGATATTTTTCCGGCGTTTTTCTTTGATATACGCTCTCGTCTTTTTGTCATACTTTGCCATTGGCACTATCAGCCGCGGCGTTTCCTTCGCATATTTTCCGGCGACTCGGCTTTTGGGCGACTTCCATTCAGCTATGTAATTGTAATCACAATATTTCAATGTTGATAAACTCAATCCAGCCTTGCTCCTACCGGCAATTTTTCTAAAATTTTCTGCGCTCTACTTATATTCACCAAAATATCTATATTTGTTAAACC
>JAFSZS010000014.1 GCA_017455645.1 Selenomonadaceae bacterium
ACCTTACCGACAACGCCAAAATTTCAGATGTCATTGCTGACACTTTCACAAACGGCAATGCAACTGTTACGATTTACGCAAGAATTTTCAACCCTGCCAACGATTCTTGGAGCGATTGGGATTTTTACCCCAACTTCAAAAATAAAGCCGCGTCGAAAATTCAGTACCGCAATAATTATGTGCTCACGACTTTGGACGGTTCCGACTTCGCCCGCGTCAATGCTATTCGCTGTTTTTATATCACTGATAAGGATAAAATTTCTGCCGCCTCTCAAGAATTTATCACCGCGCCGCAGGATTTTTACGCCGATTTAAAAACTTGCTACGTACTTGTCAAACATTCTGAAATTGTCGACGCTGAAATTAAATGCTACGTGTTGCAGACTCCTCGCGGGGAAATTTTTGAAAATGTTATGATTGGAACTGCTACCGGCGAAAATCAAACACTTTACTTGCAAAGTGGCGGTGTTATATTTCCGTCCCCTAGCGGGATTCATCTTTTTAAGGGTAGCAACGGACAACCTATAACCGATTTTTATTTCGATACTGAAAACTCAACCGTGTCTCCACCCCCTGTCGGGGATATTTATGCAAGCTGGACAGCCGGAACCGGCGATGAAGTTTGGCAAGAAATGTTGCAGGATAGCGCAGATTTTAATTCAAGCCGCTTTACTTACCGCGCAACTGACAGCGCAAATAAAAAAGTCGTTGCCGTGAAAATCGTACTTACAAGGCAAGGCGACACCGTTTCAGATACTCAAATTGGCACAGGTACGGGCAAACTTCAAACTTTCGCATTGCCGCACCGCGCTAAGGCTGAAACTTTATCCTGCACCGCGCCTTTTAAATACGACGAAGGCGGGCAAATTTTGAAAACCTGCGCCGGAATTGCCGAATCAATTTCGGTTAATTACGATTGGCAGGCGTCCGTCCCTGAAATTAAGGAAATTATCTGCGGATGGAGCGTGTAATTATGGAAAATATGCTTGATATGTTTCTCGCCGCACTTGCCGGTAATTTGTTAGCAAATTTACTGTGGCAAAAATTTTTCGACGATGACAGGGGGGATTAACTTTGGCTATTGTCTACAAGCAACCCGTTACTTACGAGCAACAAAAAGATATTATCCAATCGCAGGAAACACAAACTGCGCTTGACTCTATACGAAAATCTATTGCCGATGAAACTTTGGCGCGGCAGAATGACGATGTTAATTTAAATCTGCGCGTCGATTCTTTAACTGAAAATCTTTCAAGCGAAACTTCAATTCGTACCGCGTTTGAAAATCAGATAAAAGCGGATTTGCTAACTGAAACTAATCAGCGCGCCGCCGCAGATTTTAACCTTCAAGCTATGATTGAAAGTGAAACGGCAGTGCGGGAACTTTCAGAATCTAACCTGCGCGACGATTTTAATAACACCATTGACCAAGAAAAAATTGAACGTGCGCAAGCTATACAAGATATGAAAGCTGCGCTGTTACTCTCAATGGGCGATGATAAAGCCGCTGAAGCTATTGAAAACGAAAAATTACGCGCAGAAATTGAAGAAGCCGCCGCCTCTCAATCTGCCAATTTAACCGCACTTGCTAACAGATTGACCGCCGAGGAAACTAACCGCGCAAACGAAGATACCGCTGTTAGAAATGAAATTGCTAATGAAATTTTGGCTAGACAAAACGCTGATTCGCAACTTCAAAATACTCTGTCCGCTGTTATTAATAAAGAAATTGCCGACAGGGAAAACGAAGTTTCACGCCTCGACACTAAAATTAACAACGCTAAAAGCACCTTAAAGGCGTCAATCAATTCTGAAATTACTGACAGGCAAAACGCTATTTCCGGCGTTGAAACTTCAATCAGCAACGCAATTAGTACCGAAGTGCAGAATCGCAATATCGCCATTGAGTCTGCAACCAATGTCACAAGGGCTTACATCGACACGCAAATTTCAAGTGTTGAAAGTAATTTGAATGACTTTACCGCGCCTACCGCTACTAAAGGCGGCAACCGCGGCTTAGTTCCTGCTCCTGCCGCCGGTACTGATATGAAAATTTTAACCAATTACGGCTGGAGAAGTGCGGGCGATACCACCTTGACTATTTCTGACGTCCCCGCGCAAATTGGCTCTTTAACTTTTAATGGTAATGTGCAGGAGCCTACTTGGAATAATTTTGACAATAAAAAGTTAAAAATCGAAGGCGAAACTTCCGGCTCCGACGCCAAAATTTACACTGTTACTTTTACGCCTCTTGATATTTATCTTTGGGCTGACTCTTTAGACCAAACGCCCAAATCCGTAACTTGGGAAATTGGCGCAATGAAACTCGCTAAGCCTACCGCTACCGTTAAGTCTTTCGTTTTCAATAACGCCACGCAGGGTATCACAGTTTCAAATTTCGATTCTACCTACGAGAGTCAAACAGGTACAGTTTCCGCTACGAATGTTAACTCTTACAGCGCAGTTTACAAACTCAAGAATACCAACAATACGCACTGGAGCGACGATTCAATCGCAGATGTTACTATTTCTTGGAGTATCACGCCGCTAAAATTGAAAAAACCTTCGGCGGCTGTTACTGATTTTACTTACGATTCGACAACCAAAACGCTTGAAGTTGCTGATTATAATTCGGTTTATGAAAGTCAAACAGGTACAGTTTCGGCTACGAATGTTAACTCTTACAGCGTTGTATATATATTACGCGACACTTCAAACACGCGCTGGAGCGATAATTCCACGGGTAATGTTACTATTACTTGGAGCATTTCACCCCTGCTTTTAGCCAAACCTACAGCGGCTGTTACTGAATTTGACGGCGACGGCACCACTAAAACTTTGACTGTTGCTAATTACGATTCAAAATACGAAAATCGCACGGGCACAATTTCGGCTAAGGACAGCGGCGAATATACCGTAACATACAGCCTGAAAAATACCACCAACACAAAATGGGCAGATTCAACCACTGCTAATGTTGTTATTACTTGGAAAATCAATCTGCGTATTCTTTCTGCCGCGCAGTCTACCGGCTTTGAACAGGTCGGTACTTTGATTTACAACGGCTCCGCGCAGTCTCCTACCATTAAAAATTTCGACGCAAATTATCACGAATTATCCTCAACTACAAGTTCAACCAACGCCGGAACTTACACCTTAAAAATTACACCTAAGGCGGGCTGTACGTGGAATGACAAAACGCGCACTGCAAAAAGTGTCAGTTGGTCTATATCGCCGCAACCTGTTACAATCCCTACCGCTACTAATACAACTTTTACCTATGACGGCACCGCAAAAAATATTTCGCCCGCCAATTTCGATTCTAACCTTATGACGGCAAGCGGCGATACTTCCAAAACCAACGTTGGTAGCTATTCTGCTCAATACACCCTTAAATCTAAAGTCAATTATGTTTGGCAGAATAATTCTACCGAGGACATTATTATTTATTGGAGTATTACAAAAAAATCTGTCGTCAAGCCGACCTGCGCGACCACAACTTTTACTTACAGCGGCGATGAAAAATCTATCGTCATTAACAATTTCGACGCCGATTATATGAATAAAACCGGCACTGAATCTGCGGTAAACGCGGGAAATTACAGCGTTACTTTCAGCTTGAAAGACACCGCCAATACTTGCTGGGCGGACGCTTCTACCGCCGCTTTTAATATTTATTGGACTATCGCACGAAAAAAATTAACCGCCGCGCAAAGTACAGGCTTCGCGCAGAGCGGTACTTTGACTGCGATTTTAAATTCGGCAGGCAATCCGGTTTATCAATCGCCGACTATTACAAATTTTGATTCAGATTATGAAACTTTAACAGGCGATTTTTACAAAGCCGCTCCAAATACTTATACCGCACTGATACATTTAAAAGATAACTATTGCTGGAATGACTCCACAACAGCTGACAAATCAGTCAATTGGACGATTCAGCCAATAAAACTTAATAAACCCGCTTTTTCGGCAAGCAACAATTTCACTGCCACCTATGTTAACGAAAATTCGGCGCAGGTAAAATGTTGGACTTATGACGGCTCCGAAAAAAACGTTGCCTTTGATAATTTTAATTCTTTGTATATTTCGCAAGGCGGCACAACTTCAGCAACAAACGCCGTTGCTATCAATTATTCTTCAAGCCCAACAGTTGTAACCGCGCCTTATTCTGCAACTTTTTCTTTGAAAGCGGTAGATTCGGTTTATTTCGCAACGTGGAGCGATAACTCAACTGATGACGTTATACTTTATTGGGGAATTGAACCGTTGCGTATACCCGCCGAAAATTCGCCGCCTAACCTTGTACAGACCGTGTACTTAGAAATGTTCTATGAAACCAGCTCAATGCCGCGCGCTTATTACATATACAACGCCATACCTAATATTGACACTGACACCACAAACATTATAACCAACCTTGCGAAAAGAACCCCAGGCACTTATACCAACAATCTTACACCGAAGGCTAATTACGTCTGGGCGGATGGCTCTGCAAATACTTTTACGGCTACTTGGATTATCGATAAAAATAATTCAACCCCGCCTGTTATTGGACAAACCAGTTTTGAATACGACGGCGAAGAACATACACCTATTGTCTCGGAGCCGGTGAATAACATTGGCTCTCAAGCTTATCAAGGAAGTACTCCGTGGGCTACAAGCGGCACTAAAAAAGCTTCCGCCATCGGGCAATATACTTTAACCTATTATATAAAAAACAAAAACTACTACCAATGGTCTACAGGCAGTACCGATGATATTGTCATTAATTGGGAAATTGGCGTTACAAAAACTGCCGCGCCTCTTTTGACTTCCTCTTCCTTCACTTTTGACGGCAACTCTAAATCACCGACTTTTGAAGGCGTCGATACTTCAATTATGACGCAGAGCGGCGACAGTTCCGCTGTTAATGCAGGTAGCTACACCGTTACTTTTTCGCTTAACGATACTGCTACTAATGTTTGGGAAGACGGCACAAATACGCCTAAATCTTACACTTGGAAAATTAACAGAAAGCCTTTAACCGCGGCGCAAAGCACCTTCAGTCAATCCGGCACTTTGAATTTTAACGGCAACTCTCTATTTGTTACTATTTCCGGCTACGATCCTAATTATCACAGCTTAGGCGGAACTTACGCAGGCGGCGCAGCCAAAACCTATACCGCCCAAATTTCCCCGCTCCCCAATTATTGTTGGAATGACGGCTCCGCTAGAGCTAAAAACGTTGAATGGACTATCAACCCGCTAAAATTGGTTAAACCTTCCGCGGCTACTACCAATTTCACTTACGATAAAAATTCGCACGCTCTTAGCATTTCCAATTTCAATTCAACCTACGAAAATCAAACAGGTACGGCGAGCGAATCTGCCGCGGGCGTGTACAGCGTCACAATTTCTTTGAAAAGCAAAACAAATACAACTTGGGCTGATGAAACGGTCGGCGATGTTACAATCCCTTGGAGCATTTCCAAACTTACTTTCGCTAAGCCTGCCGCCTCGGCTACAACTTTTACTTACAGCGGCTCCGCTAAGACTTTATCTGTTACGGGTTACAATTCAACTTATATGACGCAAAACGGCACAATTTCCGAAACTAACGCCGGTACTTACAGCGTTACTTATTCTTTGACGGATAAGACTTTGTACACCTGGGACGATTCAACTACTGCCGACGTTGTTATAAGTTGGGAAATCAAAAAAGCAAAACTTTCACTGGAGCGAAGCAACCCCTATCAAAACGCCACTATTACTTATAACGGCGGTTCGCAAAATCTTTTAGGTCTAAATACAATCCCGGTAAGATTAATCGGTTATTTTGCAGCGGGGCAAGTTTGGAGCGGCGATACAAAAGCTACCGACGCAGGCGAACACACCGCTTATGTTGAACCCGCCGCAAATTACACCTGGAACGATTCAACCACTACAAAGAAAACCGTTAAATGGACGATTGACCCCGTGCAAATTTCCGCGCCCGCTCTCGATTCTTCTGAAACTTTGACTTACAATGGAGCGGAACAATCGCCTACCTTGACGGGCTACGATTCTAATAAAATGACATTAGGCGGCGATACGGTAAAAACTGACGCGGGCGATTATGTTTTGACGGTTACGCCCAATTCAAATTATTGCTGGACGGATTCTTCTCAAGATACTATTAATTTAAATTGGAGCATTGCCAAAATTGCAGTTGCTAAAGTTGCACGAAGGGACGTCCAATGGTGGCAGTACAGCGGCACTGCCGTTAATTTGCTCGACAGAGTTACAAATTACAATCCTGATTATATGGACGTGACCGGCAACACTTCTGCGCTTGCCGTTGCTTCCTACAATTTATATTTTTCGCTTAAACCTAACTACGTTTGGGCGGATAACACCTCTGCTGATATTAAAATTCATTGGTACATTGCAAAAAAAGCTCTCGGTGTTCCCCAAATTTCCAAAACGGCTTTGTCTTATACCGGCGGCGTGCAAACACTTTCTTACACTTTTTCTTACCCTGATTTAATCACGGCTTCAGGTATTACGGGAACCGCCATCGGCAACTACACCGCCGTTTTCTCGATTATTGACAAGTCAACTTACTGTTGGGTTAAGTCAATCGGCTCTGATGATTATTCCGTTGATTGGAGTATTGGTATGACACAAATTACCGCGCCGACTTTTGGCACTGATTATTTCGATTATGACGGCGACTCGCACACCCTTACCATTTCCGGCTTTGATTCTGCCACTATGACTAAATCCGGCACTGAAAGTAGCGATTTGCAATCTTTTTACACGGTTACAATTTCTCTTAAAGATAAAGTTAATAACTGTTGGAGCACGGGCGGCAACGCTGATATTGTCAAAGAATGGTCGATTGGCAAAAAAAGAATTTCCAAGCCTACGCTTGCTGATGACGCTGAAACCGAATTTACTTATGACGGCTCCGCCAAAACTTTATCTGTCAGCGGCTATAACGCTAACACTATGATGGCTACAGGCGCACTTTCGGCTACCGACGCAAGCGAGTATAACGTTAAAATTTCGCCGCGCGTTACGGCAACCTGCAGGTATGTTTGGGAGGATGATTCAAGCGGCAATGTTACTTTTAATTGGGTTATCAATCGCGCCGCTCTACCGGAAGTTACTTTCAGCGGCAATTCCGTTACTTACGACGGCACTTTGAAAACCGCTACCATTACCAATTTTGACGCCTCTATTCACGACGCCTCCTCGGACACCACTGCTACCAACGCGGGTACTTATTGGATTAGAATTTCTCCGAAGGCAAATTACACGTGGGCGGACGGCACTACCGCCGCTAAAAGTGTTTATTGGAAAATTGGCAGGAAATTTTTCATAAAGCCCTCTGCCTCTCAAAAGGTTTTTGACTTCACTGGCAACGAGCAAACTTTGGCACTTTCCAACTTCGATTCTGATTGGATGACTGTTACCGGCAATTCCGCTACCGCCGCAGGTTCCTACACTGCTGTCATTTCTCTTAAAGACACTGCAAATACTTGTTGGAAAGACGCCACTACGACGCCTAATACAATTAGTTGGAGTATTGGCGCGGTTTATCTTGACGTTCCTACCGTTTCGCCCGCTTCTCAAAGGTCTAAAGGTTTAAACGCTCAACATTCGGTTACAATTTCAGGCTTTGACGCTGAAACTATGGTGCAAAGCGGCACAATTTCAACTGATACGGGCGCGGCGGCTTCCTACACCGTTACTTTTGCGTTAATCGACAAAACAAATAATAAGTGGTCGGACGGCACAACAGCTGATAAAACGGTTACTTGGGCTGTTACAAAAAAAGTTTTGACTGCCGCTGAATCTACCTTTGTTCAAAATAATGTTATTGTCTATCAAGGTTACGGCGCGCAAGACGTGCGTTACAGCGTGTACGACGCTTGCTCCGCTCTAAAATCTGATTATGTCAACCAATTTTACACTCTTTCAGGCTTGACTTACACCGATTATACTTACGGTCCCGGTACCCACACTGTAACAATTACACCCACCGCCGCCGCCTGCTGGAATGACAAATCCACCTCTGCCAAACAATTAACTTGGACTGTTGACAAAATGCCGTGGGAGCTTAATTTTTCGCCCGTTACTTCCGCCACTGCCAAAGGAATTTTACAAGCCGCCACTTTTAAAGGCAGCAACAGAATTACTTGGTCTGCTACTTCTTCCAATGTCAATGTTGCCACTGTCAATTCTGATTCTCACGCTAACAGTTATCTCAACTTGAATATCCTCGGCAACGGCTCCACCACTATTACCGTTACTTTTTCCAGTGATTGGTACGTTGTCCCCGAGTCTGTTTCTTTCAATCTTTCGGTTAATATACCACTTAACGGCTTAGGCTGGAGTCAAATTGTTGAACACATTCAAAACGGCACCTTTGCTGAATATTTTTCAGTCGGCGATTCTAAACAGATAAAAGTTAGCGGCACTGTCGGTACGCTTAACATTGACGACACTTTCCGCGCTGTCTTAATCGGTATCGACCATAACGCAGGCGTTGAAGGCAAGCCCCGCGCTCATTTCGCCGTTATGCAAAATTCCGACGGCTCTAAAAATATTGTTTTTGTCGATTCCGCTTATCAATCGTTACCTGCGGACGCCGCCTCCTCTTTTTCTTACGGCTCCCCTCAATCTGAAGGCGCAATTTTGCCTTATTCTCAATCTTATCTGCGCACGCGTTGCGGTGAATTTTTTTACGCTTTCCCCGCTGATTTACGCGCTGTCATTACCGCTACAAAAAAGCCTTACCTTAATGCTTCAGGCGGCATCAGCTATATCTCGGATAAGGTTTGGTCTCCTGCCTGTTATGAATTGTCTATCAGCCTTCACACTGACAACCTCGCTTATTACGCCGCTTACGATTTTTGGGCTAACGGCAATTCCAGAACTTGTTACCGCCACGATAACAATAACACAGCCGCTACTTATTGGGCGCGTGATTTTGATAAAACTTTAGCCAAGGCTGTTATTATTACCACAAACGGCGGTATTGCCGCCACCGATGATTTCCTGCGCTCCTACGGCTTGCTGCCTTGCTTTTCTATCGCTTGAGGTGATTTTATGTTTAAGCTTTTAAATTTGAATACGGGCGCGGTTACTGAAGTTGATGAACCACGCTTTGTCAAAAAAAAATCCAACGGCGTTTGGATTCGTTGTGATGAAAGCGACGCCGAATGTATCGCCATTGACGGTGAAAGATTTTCCATTTCAGGTAAAACTGTCATTGACGACGCCCCGCAGATTGTTTCTATTTCCAAAATTAATCAATCTCAAAAACTCGCGCAGGTTGACCTTGCCGCTATTGCAAACGCTAAAAATATTGACGAGGTTAAAGCCGCTATTAACGATATCACTGACGCCGTTTTGGATATTTACCTTAACGGCGTTTAGTTTTTCCCGCCGCACTGCCGCTTTTTTTTGAAAGGAGAATGCTTTATGATTGAGGCTACTACCGTTAATATGACAAGTCAACGCCCGTCCGGCAAAGTTATCAAAAAGTCTTTAACCTACGCTAACCCCAACGCCTCCGATAACAATATTGCACGTTTCATAAAAGGGCTTGCCAACCTTTCCAACAACACCTTAAAAGATATTGAAAAAGTTCAAAAATCCAATATCGATTTTTCTCTGGATTAAAAAAAGGATTTTGGCGTTTTCTGCAGATTTCCTATATTAGAGGCTGGTGGGATTGTCAAGGGGGGTAAAACCCCGCAAACTTTTTTTACAAAACTTCCCCAAAAAGTTCCCCAAATGGCGTTGTGACGCGGTTTCTTTATGGGGAGCTTTTTTGACAGAAAACACGGCGGCACTTGTTTAAATGCAGGTGCTTTTTTTTTAGTCGCTTACTTCGGCAGTGTGGCGGCTTATTTTTTTTACGAAAGGAGATTTTTATGGCAAAAAAAATTAATATGATTAGCGCAAACGGCAACCAAACTATCACGCAAGCTATCAGCAATGTTAATGATAATGTTGCCGATTCTGACATTGCGCTGTTTGTTGTCGGGCTTGCGGGCTTGTCTAATAACACTCTTAAAAAAATTGAAAAGCTTGAAATTGCTACAATCCAAACCAATTACAGCATTGTTGGCAGTGATGACGGCGAAACTATCACTTGCGACGATTTTGAGGTTACGATTGACGCGGCGGGCGGCAACGATTTAATTTCACTCGGTGCAAACGCTGAAAACTGCACGATTTACGCGGGCGACGGCTACAATACAATTTACGGCAACGATGGTGCGCACGTTTACGGGCACTGGGGCTTGGCTCACGATACAATTTTGGGCTTCACTGAAAGTGATTCGCTGTTAATTTCAAGTGCGCAGGATTTTACGCCCGCGCTTGATTCTGATGGCGCAATTGTCATTGTTTCGCCGACTACCAACCTTTATATTAAAGGGCAAAAAAGGCTCAACGCCACCGGCAACACTCCCGCAGATTTCAACGGCTTTTCTCAACTGCCGGATTTAAATATCACGCGCGTTGGCGAATCTTCGATTCAAACAAATAAAACGGCTGAAGAAATTTCAATTACAGCCGGAAATTCGATGTTTTATGAAGTGCGCTATAAGGATATAGGCAAGCAAAGCTGGTCTGAAATTTTGCTTGCCGCGGCGGGCGCAACGATTGACAGCAACGCACGAGATGATAGCATCTACGTCGGGGAAAATGTCAGGGGATTAAATTTAAAAGGCGGCAAAGGTAAAGACAAATTTTATTTTGACGAAACTGCAGGCAGAGCCGGAAATGCTGTTGTTTACACCAGAAACGACAGCCAAGACAGTATCTACGGCTGGAATGACAACGATTCGCTGATTTTGGCTTTTGACAGCGACAACTCAATTAGTTTGTGCGCAAATTCTGCGGACGGCAACGACTTTATTTTGTCATTTAGAGATAACAGATTAGAAACAGAAGCAACGCCTAGCCATTGGGTTACTTTTAAAAATATTGAACCTGATACCGCAATTAATGTTTTTAACGACAGCGGCACCCGCTTAATTTCTGATGACGAAATAAATTATTCGACGCCCTATCACAAAAAAAAGATTATGTTGGGCAGTACAGCGAATAACACTTTTAATAACTTTTATTCTGACAACAACGGCGTTAAAATTTTGCCGAAAAGCGGCGTAAATTCTGATACTGCCTGGACGATTATCGGCGGCGAAGGCAACGATAAGATTACAAATGAGGGCTCCTTCGTGTCAATTTCAGGCGGCGCAGGCAACGACACTATATTTGTTCAGGCTTACGGCACCAAACATAACAGCACCGTTGCTTCGGACGATTTAAAAATTACGCCGAGTGTTACAAGTGGCGTTACGATTTACGGCGGCGCGGGCAATGATTCAATTAATTTGGAAAGTGACACAGCGGAAGTTGGCGGCGTCATAACTCGCGGCGCGCACGTTTTGCAGTTCGACTCAAATTCCGGCAACAACACTATCAAAGGCTACAACTCCAACGATACTATTCAGATTCTCGACAATTCCGCCGTCCTTTATCAAGGTTTGAGCTTGGGCTCTTACGCGGATTGTTTTGTTTTCAGTGTTGGAGACAGTGCTATGATTAGCGTTGCAATGGACGGCTTGACTGACGGCGCCACCTTAAAAATTATTGACAGCGACGCCAAAGTTACAGCTTCTGACGTTACTATTCCGCGTATCATTAAATGTGACAATAACGACAATGAAATTTTCAATTCTGAAAGTGGCGTTTATATTTTGGCTCTTAACGGCGCAGATTCAATTACAAATTCCGGTAGCAATGTTACGATTTTGGCAGGTTACGGCGCGGATTCTATCCAAAACAGCGGCGCAAATATTGTTTACCAATTTGCTAATAGCAATGGTAATAACACTATTCAAGGCTTTACTGACAGCGATACGATTTACTTTAGCACGATTGACAGCCTAAACAGCAGTTTGTTTGGCGCGGCAAGCATTAACGCGGATGGCTCTGCTGTAACTGTTAAAGGTGGAGGCGGCAACAGCACAACCATTAATGCTTACGGCGCGGCAGGAACTTTTGCCAACGGCTTTAAAATTATTTATCAGGGACATACAAATTCGGCTGTTACCTATCCTTACTTTTATAAAAATATTGCCGCAAATACGGTTTATGAAAAACCTGTTGGCGATATTTACAACGCACTTTACGCCGGGGGTGGCAACACAATAACGGCGAGCGATGATTACGTGAGTATTGGCACGGGAAATACCGCCAACTCCATTTCTGCTACAGGTAATTATACAAAAATTATCGCAAACAGCGGCAACGATACTATCACTGTCGGCGGGGCTAATTCTTCAGTTTATTCCAGTGTGGGCGACGATATTATAGTTTTGACGGGCAACGCCGCTAACTGCACTGTCAATGCTTACACAGGCAACGATTCTATCGTTTCAAACGGTCAAGGCAACGTCTTTTATTTCAGAGCCAACAGCAATGACGGTACAGATACCATTTCCGGCTTTTCTGATAATGACCATATCTGCGTTTACCCGACGACTACCACTGTTACAAGCGCAGTTGTTGACGAGGATACGTCAATTACTTTGCAAAGCGGTTCGTATTCTACTTATGTTATTCTCCAAAACAAAGTTGCAAGCACTGTCAAATTTTACCTGTACAATTCTGACACCGAAAAAATTCATCAAGTTGGTACAACCTCAACGGGCGATACAGGCTGGATTTAGGGCGGTGGCGTAATTGGAAGAACTTTTTGCTACTCTGCCGAAATTGGCTGAAATTGGCGGTTTAGGCGCGGTTTCTTTGATTTTAATTTGGAAGGGAGTTCCGGCTATGAATAAACTTTCCGAATCAAATATCCAACTTGCTAATGCTATTGGCAGGCTTACTGACAGCGTTAATAACCGCCTTGAAATTGTCGAACACGACCTGCGCGATATTAAATCTGCCCTTGAAACTATTTTAAGGAGGCTTGATTTTATTGAAAAAGGCAAAAATAATTGAAAAGCGTTTTTCTTTCTTCAACGACCTTGTACCGCGCTTGAATACTTCTAGAATTGTCATTCATCACACCGGCGGCGCGGATATTGACGCCTACGCCGAGCAAATTCACACTTGGCACCTTGAGAAAGGTTACGCGGGCATTGGTTACCATTTTGTTATCAGAAAAAGCGGCGATATTGAACGCGGACGCCCGCTTTGGACTGTCGGCGCGCACGCTTACGGCGCAAATTCTGACAGCATAGGCATTCATTTAAGCGGCGATTTTACTTACAACGCGCCTAGCAAAGAACAAATTGAATCCTGCGCGCTTTTAATCGCTAATCTTGCCGAAAATTACAACATACCTATTGACAGGCAGCACATTTTAGGGCACAGGGAAGTTGACCCCGCGGGCTTAAGCGGTACTTCCTGCCCTGGCAATATGCTTTTGACTATGCTTGACGTCATTGTTAGTAAAGCTAATTGGTACAGATTCAACAACGCTGATACTGTCGACACACCCGCCGAGCCCCCCAAAATTATCTGGAAACCTCGCGCAGGTATGTTAAGTGAACATTTTGCTGAAAGTGAATTTGCTTGCGAGTGTTGCGGCAAATGTGAAATGGATCCGCGCTTGATTGAATTGTTGGAACAATTAAGGTACAATATCGGCGGCTACCCGCTTTACATTCTCGAAGGTTACCGCTGCGCACAAAACGCTGAAGGCATTGATGATTTGCATTGTACAGGCAAGGCGGCTACCGTTGCTTGTCCGCGTCAATTAACTTTCGGGCAGTTTAAGTGGTACGTTGAAAATTTGCCGTTTGACGGGATTGAATACTACAGCAACTTTGCTGATGTGGACGTTCGTAACGGCGGAATTGGCAGTAAAATTTTTCTGGGGGGTTAATTATGTCTCTAAAACATAGCGGTTGCTTTAAAGGTACAAGGGGCGATTTAATGTACCGCGCCAACGATGAGGAACGCGCCGAATTACAAAGGCTTTTTGCGGAACTTAAACAGGCTGAATCCGGAATTAGTTTTATCGACAGGCAAATTAACGCCGTCTACAAAAAAATAAAGGAGCGTGTTTATGGTGAAAAATAATTTTACATTGCTGATTTATTTCAAAGACTGCCACGACACGGACTACGAAGACGCAAATATTGACGTACACGCGGTTTTTATTGACAATCCCAAAGAATTTATTTCCGATGCCGACATTGCGGATTTTGTTAAAAAAGTTGAATATTGCGGTTTAATCGATGGCAAAATTGTTGGCTGGCAAAAAGTACCTTTTGAACCGCAGGACGTGATTCAAAATGTTTAGACTTCAAAAAGCACTTCAATTAATCGAAATTGTTTTGCTCGCCATTACTTTTACCATTTTTGCGGCTTTATTTTTTATAGGAAAGGTTGACGCCGCCGAGCTGAAAGTTACTATGCTTGACGTTGGGCAGGGCGACGCGCTGTTAATTCAAACTGACGATGAAAACATTTTAATTGATACCGGCGACGCTTCCGCGCGTGATAAACTTTTTCAGCAACTCGAAACTTTTAACATTGAAAGAATCGACAAACTTATTTTGACACACCCGCACGCCGACCATATCGCCAACGCCGCGTTTTTACTTTCGACCCCTGTCGGGGAAGTTTATGATAACGGACAAATTAGCTCCAGCATATACTACAGGCGCTATGTGAAAGCCTGTAAAGAACAGAATATCCCGCGCTATACACTGCGCGATGGTGATTATTTCTTTTTGGCGGACGGAGCCTACCTGTTTTCGTCCCGCTCGCAGGATTTTAAAAACATTAATGATTCTTCTTTAGTTTTGCGCCTCGTGTACGGTGATTTTTCTATGTTGTTTACAGGCGATGTGTCTCAGACCCTCGAAATGGAGTTGTTTCAAAACTACACTGTACAATCAACTGTCTTAAAAGCCGCGCATCACGGCAGCAAAACTTCTAACTCTATCGATTTTGTTAAGGCGGTTAATCCTAAGTACGTTTTCATTTCTGCCGCCGCCAATAACAAGTTCGGGCACCCTCACAAAGAATCACTTGAAAACTTTATCCTTGCCGGGGTTGCTCGCAAAAATATTTTCTGTACCGCTTTCAATGGCTATGTTACTATCTCTACTGACGGATTAACCGCCACAGTTACACCGCAATTCCAAAATAATTGGGTTGATGATTATTTAGGCTACAGAGTCAAAACTGAAACTATCTGGAGTGCTGATTGATTTTAAAAATTTTGCCCTGCGCTATTTGCGGGGCTTATTTTTTTGTGCTTCAATTTCACGCGCAGCCAATTCGTCTTTACGCGCACGTACCGCACGCGTTAATGTTGCTGAGGACAAGCCTGTTAAATTGAGTATTTCCTTGTATGTTTTGCCGTGAAACAAAAACAAATCCGCCGCGTCACGTTTTTTTAATGCATCAATCGGGCGGCGTCCTTCCCTGTATCCTGCCTTTGTACGGGCTACTTCTTTTCCTAAATTTGTGCGCTCCAGTATCAGCGTCCTTTCAAATTCCGCTATTGCCAGAAAGATATGCATTACCAATTTTCCTGTTGGCGTATTGTCAAGCGTGCCTATATCCAAAATGTAAACCGTCACGCCGCGATTAAATAAATCTTCTATCAACGCCGCGCCTTCCCGCACCGAACGCGCCAGTCTGTCAAGTTTCGTTACTACAAGTGTATCGCCTTCTGTGAGTTGACCCAGTAACCAATTTAATTTCGGGCGCGTATTTGTTTTGCCGGTAATTTCTTCCTGCACGATTTTTTCACAGTCATTTTTTTTGAGAAGTTCAATCTGCGCCTTCAGCCCGTTGTTTTCTCTAACTTGTTTCCGCGTCGATACCCGCGCATATCCATAACGCATAAAACCCCCGCCTTGTTTTGATTTTTAATTTTGATTTTTCCTGCCGCCGATTTTACCTGTGAATTTTTGGAAGTGATAATTGTACACTTGCGATTATTCAAAAAGAATATCTGTTTATTAAAAATATCGCTACTAAAAAAATAAGAAACGCACTGCAACCGCTCTTGCTGGAAATTTCACCGGCTGCCAATTTCTGTATAATTTCTTCGCCTTCAGCTGAATTGTAAGGGTGCGATAAATCAAAATAATTGTAATTGGGGCTGTTTTCGCTCGGCGTGTTTCGATGTTTTTCATACCTGTTCAGTAAATCTTGTTGCCCGCTCAATCTAGCCAAAATCATTTCCTTCATCGTGCCAACTCCAAAATAAGAAAACGGCGGCTTTGTTGCCGCGTCAACCGCGTCATCGAACAGTAACATCAATTCGGTGGTTGACAAATTTAACGCCGTGAACTCCTTATCTAATTCGCTCCATAAACTTGTTTCAAACACATAACCCATTGTGGAGTAACTTTCAACCGTGTTATTGTTGCTCATTCCCGTTAAATCAAAATATATCGCCGCCAACAACGCCGATATTGAATCCTTCAGCCGCCTACGTTTCTTGAAAAATTTATGTGCGTTGAAATATGCGTTGCGCAATAAACCAAAATCACGTGCCGCGCCGTGTTTGATTATATCCCTTACAAATAATTTTTCTAAAAGCTGTTCCTGCGTGTTCGTACCTTCCAACGCCGCTATTTCTGAATTTAGAAAACCGTACATTTCACGCTGATTTTCTATATACGCCCAGCGTGTTTCAAGCTCTCGCCGACCATTTTTTGTTGCCTTGTAAATTTTGGGCAACCGCGCTGAATACTTTTCTGCCGATATATTTTTTATGATTCTTTTCAGAAGTTCGGGTTTGTTGCCGGTAAGCTTTTGCTGATTGTCGCGCAGGATTTCTTTTAACTGCGAAATTGTCAAGTAGTTTAATGATTCTTCAGGCGGCGCAAATTTCCAAATAGCCCGTGCCGATTAATTTTTGGACGCGCTGTAAATAATCGTAGCCGTATTCGTCAAGCCTGTAACTTGGTATTTTGTAACCTGCCTGACGCCCGTCAAATTCATTCAACAACAATAAATCTGCTACCGACAGTAATTTTGCAGGTAAATTCGCCATTCTTCCAACCTCACTGCAAATAAATTATTTCTTCCAACTGTATTTGATTATCGCCGGACTTTGTAACTACGCCCTGCCCAAACAAATTTTCGCCGTGCGCGCCTATCGCACTTTGAACTGTTGCAGGCTGCAGACTGTTTACCAACGACAAAATTATTAATTCGTATTCGCCCGATTTTAAACGGTCACCGCTGAAAACTGCTGAAAATTCGCCGCTTACCAGTGTAACGTTTTCGCTTTTTTCAAACGCAATCGCTTTTACTTCTCGGTTTATCTGCGCGTGTTCAGGAATTGTTATATCCATTTCTTCATCGCCAATGCCGCGCTCTCGACGCAGTAAATAATAATTCGTCAAAGTTACATTCAATTTCATTCCACTTGGTAAATTCGTTTTCGCCGTCAACTTGTAGGCGTTGTCTCTGATTTTTTCAATTTGATAATCAATGTACACGCCGTTATTTATCAGATCATCGTGCCTTGCCTTTTCGGCTTGAAGAAATTCTTGACGTTGCTTTTCTTCGCCCGCCTTCAGTATCTCCCGCTTGCGTTGTTCTTCTGCCGCTTTTTGCTTTTCTTCAGCTGTCAATTCAACCTTTACGGGCTTACTTGGCGCGGCTTTTTCTGAAGGCGACATCGCTATTACCATAAGCAACACTGTTAAAATCGTGCCCAATATTGCCCAATTTTTCATTTTGCACCCTTCCCTATCCCTTACCCGTAATTGCTAACTTTCCGAGGGCGATGTGAAATAATCTGCGATATTGAGGATTTTACAGCCTGCGGCTTCTTTTCTTGCTTTTGCTTTAAGAAACTTATGTACTCTAAACATTCGCCGCGGCTGTCTTCGTCAAGTTCGGCAATTTCTTTTAAAAATTCATTTTGCTCATCTGTAAGCACAACCCCAACGCGGTAATCGTCACGCCCAATTAAATAATCTATTGAGACTTCATAAAAATCGGCAAAATCAATAAGCGTGCTAATTTCCGGTATGCGCTTGCCTGTTTCAATTTGCGATATTGCCGCCGCTGTGTAAGTACGACCAAACCGTGCATTAAATTTTTCGCGGAACTCTGCTTGCGTGAGCCCTGTTTTGATTCTTAATTCTTTGAATCTACTTTTCATCATCGACACCCCCTTTTTAAGTTATTTTAACATAAACAATAACAGAAATAAATTACTGTTTTTGTTAATTTTGGCTCAAAACCGCTTGATTTTTAACACAAATAATAATATAATTAACACAAACAGAAAGGCAGGTGTAGGAAATTTGAACTACAACGAGTTGAAAGTAGCCCGTATTCGCCGAGCCTTAACATCAAAAGATATAGCCGAAAAACTTAATTGGACGCCCGCAGTTTACAGCTATAAAGAAAATGGCGTCCGCCGTATATCCGTAGAAGAAGCTCAAAAAATAGCAGAAGTCTTGAAACTTTCGCCTGCTGAAATTCTGCTTATTTTTTTTGACATCAATGTTAACGCTAATGGTAATTTTTCGTTGCAACAAACGGAGTGATTTCTTTTGTTTCTGGACACTAAATTTAATGGCGAACGCCGATTGTTGAATATGGCTCTGCAAAAACAGCTGTATATCGAACAAGTCAGCAAGTACAGTACATCTTACTACTTAAAACTTGGCGCGGGCTATTTCGCCGATATTGTCGGTATTTATGAATCGCTTGAGGACGCCGTGACGGAATATGAAAACATCTGCGAGGCTCTCAAGCGCGGCGATAACTTTTTCAAGGCTTTTAATGACGAGGAGGCTACCAATGTTGACGAAGGCTGAACTTAACGATTTAACGGCGCAAATGCAAGAGGCTGAAGACTACATTAACCGCTTAAACAGACGCGCGATCTTGCTCTACAACGTCTTGAGTAAAATTTCTAACCGGCTTGACGAAATTGACCAAAAAGCCGGTGGCAAAATTGACTGGGAAGAATTTCAAGCAATGTTCAATTCAACTTTGAAAGGGGTTTGCTGATGAAACTTTCTACCAATCTTAATTCCGCGCAATTTATCGATTTTGTTAAAAGTGTTGACGAAAAGCATTTTATTTCGGCTACTGCAACTTGCGGCGAATTTAAAGCCATTCTCGAAGATTATAAAAATTCACAAGCCGCTGACGACGCCCCGACAATTAACAGCGAAAATTTTCTAGTCCAAGGCGTCATCGTCAATATTGTATCGGATTCTTACCCGTTATTACTGGATATTCTGACGCCTTCCAACAACAATTTTGCCGTTTCTGTTTGTGAACCGCTTAACAATGTGCTTGAAAATGAACTGCACATCGGCGACAAAGTCAAAGTCGAATGCGAATTAACGCCTTACAATACGCGTTACTTTGCTTTGAAATTGCTCCGTTTGAAACTGTTGACTGCTGAAGGGAAGTGGGTTGAATGGGCAACGTAAATCTGAAAATCGATTGCTCCCAACTTACCGGCAACGATACTTTGAGACTTGTTAATTTCCTTAGAAAATTTCTCGTGGTACAAGTTGCGGGCGGCGATTTAATTTTTGCAAGCGGCAGAATCGATTCTCACAAGTACGGCAATATTTGGCGCGTGCTGAATTGGCTCAAAGTCCGCGTTGACTAGGAGTGTTGAAAATGACAATTTTATTTGACGGCAACCCCGATGAACTTGCTACTTTCTTCAATTTGCTTAACAACGGCGATTTGAACGAGTTATCCGACGAACTCAACATAAAAATTAGCGGCGACACCAAAGAAATTGAACTCGAAAAAGATGTTGTTGACGCCATTAAAAATATCGCCGCCAAACTTTAAAAGGATTGATTTTTATGCAATTCAAAGCTTATCAGCACATTGAAAGACTTGGACGCCCTGAAGTCGAAGGAATTTTAAGCGGCAACGTTTATATCTTTGACAAACTGGACGGCTCCAACGTCAGCATTTACCTTAACGACGCGGGCGAAATTGAAGTTGCAAGCCGCAACCGTATTGTAAGCCCTGCAGACGATTTGCGCGGCGTCCTTGCCTACGTCAATGCTAATCCCGCTTTTAAAAATTTCTTCGCAGAACACCCCAATTTAAGACTTTTCGGCGAATGGCTTATCCCGCACGTTGTCAGAAATTACGAAAATGACGCCTGGAGGAAAATTTATATCTTTGACGTTTGCGACGGCGATAAATATTTGCGTTATGAGCAGTACGAACAGCTGCTTAGACTTTACGGCATTGATTTTATCCCCGTCATCGCAAAACTTTTTAACCCTACCGAAGAATTGGTAAGCCGCTATGTTGACCACTGCACTTTTTTGATTTCTGAAGGGCTCGGTGAAGGCATTGTTGTTAAGAATTACGACTTCGTTAATAAATTCGGGCATACTGTTTGGGCGAAAGTCAAAATCCCTAAAGTTGCGCCACTTCAAAAATCGCCGCCTACACTTCCCGTTGACGGCGTTGAAACTCAAATCATCGATTCTTTTTTGACACCGGAACTTATCGAAAAGGAATTTTCTAAAATCATCATCGACAACGGCGGCGAATGGAATATTAAGCTTTTCGGTAAATTGCTGGGGTGCATTTGGCACGCTTTCATTTCCGAAGAAACTTTTGCTTTTATTCAAAAATTCCACAACCCCAAAATCGATTTTAAACTGCTTAACCGCTTAGCTGTGAATAAGGTTAAGCTCGTTAAGGCTGAACTTTTCTAACCATTGCCAAGTTTCATACCCCCTTTTCATAATCGATTTCTCCTGTTTTGGTAATTTCAAGGTTGACACTGTCTATCTTTCGAGCGGTAGGCAGTGATGAATCTTGATGGGCGAAGAACTCACGGATTCACAGGTTTTTCCATTTAAGATTTAACTCCTAATTAGTATTGACAATGTCTATCGGCTAGCCGGAGATAGTTTGGTAGGCATTGATGAGTACTGACTCAAGGCACTTTGACGACCAAATATCGCAGGGGGCGGGATAAAAAAAGTTTTTGGAAAGTAAAAATCAATCTGTATACCTTTGCTTTTCTACCGACCCGTTTATGTACGGCTACGAGGAAGTTACCGCAATGAGTTTGGCGGGTATCAAATGCACTGTGCTTACCAAAGGTATTTTGCCGTTGCAACTTGCCGCACTTTCCAAAGAATGTGTGAAACTACTTCAAGCTTTTTGTAACCTTTATGTCATCCCGTAGCACATTAAAGATGGCACTATTTCTTAGGAGGCAACTATGAGCAAACTTGACCAACGCGCGGCGTCCGTCGTGAAATTTCTGCTTAAACGGCAAGGCTACACCGTCACAACTACGGAAATTGCGCCGCCTAATGATTCTTGCAAAGTTGATTTTTGGGTTAGTAACGAGAGTAAATCTTTCTTGGCTAAAGTTAACTTTGCAAAAGGCTTTTTAACTTTTAAAGCAGATGAATTTAACGAATATCAGACTTACTTAAAGGCGGCGAATCTGCCGTTGTATATTTATTTTGTGGACAAAATTAGTAAGACTGTCTATTTTCAAGAAATTTCAAAAATAATAAATGGCAGCCACTGCCGAAACAATATAATCGTTGCCCCACGTAACACTTTTAAAATTTGGAGCAAACTTTCTGACGAACAGCTTAATTTTATTCTTGACGATACAAACGACATTGACGCCGACGCTTACAGGCGTTTCTTAAATCTTAATTGGAGGGAATCAGCTATGGAAATTCAAAATAAAATTGAAAACCGCGCAGGAAATATCCTAAAAAGGCTTACGCGCGTACATTTGCCTTTGGTTAGTGATAAATTTGTTATTGATACCTTCCAAAATTCCGAGGGTGAACTTTTTGCAAACTATTCGCAACTCGGTCAAATTTGTGGTTATATCCATATGAAACCTGTAGACAGCACGTACCTTGACGAGTTTGGATTTGCCGCGAGAGACTCCGGCATTCCTTTTTGGTTCAGCAAGGACACCGCCTCAAAAAAAGGGCGCAAAACTTTTATCAAATGGGACGATGTACCGCGCTTGCTGTCTGCGTTTATCACAAGGTGCAGAAATACACAGAGTTCTATCAGAAAACTACGCGGCGAAAAAGCCTCAAACCTTTTGGAATTTTGGAACAAGACAGCTACAAAAACCGGCGATAATCCTACTCCCAGTTTGTTCGATTCGCCGCAAATTGACGACGCTTTAACCTTTGCTGACTTAATCGAAATTTCCAACAACTTCAACGTACTTAAGTCGGATTTGCCCGAAAGTCAAGCAATTAAAACCGCCGTAAGAATTGTCCAAAACTACCTCAATAAAAATCTTTTTAATTTTATTAAGGAGTGAATTTTTATGGCTACCAAAAAATCAACTTCAAATTTAATTGAAATCCCTGCTATGAATATTGAAACTTTCAGCTTAAGAATTGTCGGCGATTCGCCCTTCATCTGCCACGCGTGGAGCGAAAAAGCCAAAAGAATGATGTTGGAAAAGCAAACTAAAAAAGCCTCTGCGGGCAGAGAAATTCGCCGCCCTGCCGTTGAATTTGCCAACTGCTTGTATTGGCTGACTAACAAGCCTGATTTTGAAAGTATGACTGACGATGAAGCGCAAGCAACTTTGGCTGAAATTATCCCTGTAAGCAAATTCGGTTTTCCTACCACTGCTTTTAAATCTGCCGCTATTGACGGCGGCTACCAGCAGGGGATTCTCGAAAAGAAAACTACTGCCCGCGGCGCGTTTTTCGTACTCGGCGAATTTACAGAAATTGAAGGCGTCCCTACTATGCGCGAAGACGTTGGAATTATCGGTATGGGCACGCCGCAGGTTATTTTCCGCGCCGAATTTAAAACTTGGGCGACTACCTTGCACATCAAGCACAATGCTAACAGTATGAGCAAGGCGCAGATTGTCAATCTTTTCAACGTTGGCGGCTTTTCTAACGGTATCGGCGACTGGAGACCTGCTAAAGACGGCAACTTCGGCACTTTTCACATTGAATAGCTGATCCTTGGTGTGGCTGGTGTGGCACGGCAAGGTTCGTTGCGGCAAGGTAGTTTTTGTTTTGGCTGGTGCGGTATGGTCGGGTATGTTCTGGCGAGGTGAGTTCCGGCGCGGTTTATTTTGGCTGGTTAGGTTTAAAGGAGTGATTGAAATGGTTTATGAATGGAAATTTGAGAGCAAATATCCGGTATCTGCGCAAGTAGCCGGTGAAACTATGGAGCAAATTCGCTTGGCAAGCGGCAAGGGTTATCTGGAGGCTGAAGATTTACTGGAGGAGTCAAGGGCTGATTCTGCGCCGTTACACCCCTGTTTTGAGTGGAACGACGATATTGCCGCTGAAAAATATCGCCTCGCTCAAGCTAGGGATATGATTAAGAACATTACTGTTAAAGTCATTGACGAAAAGCCGCTTACCGAGCCTCAACGCGCTTTTGTTACCGTTGTACCGAACACCGCAAAAGGTAAATTCGTACCGCTCCAAATTGCGCTTGAAACGCCTGAATACAGGGCGCAGGTTTTACAAAACGCTCGCTGGGAACTTCAAAATTTCAAGCGCAAGTACAACGCTTATTCAGAATTAAGCAAGGTTTTTGAGGCTATCGACGACTTTGCTGATTCTTTAACATAAATTTTTATTGGCAATGCGTGGTTAGGCAGTGCGTGGTTAGGCAGTGTTGCTTGAGGTAATTTTTGTAAGGTCTGTTGACAATGCACATCTAAAAAACGGTGTGCGTTGATGAACAGATTGGAGGTAATTCAATGCAAGACGATACAAAAATTTTAGTCGCCAAAATTAACGGCGAACTTGAAGAAATGGCGGAACGCAACGCTCAACTTCAATTAGAAAGCCTTAAATGCTATCAATCGGTAAAAGCGATGATTCGTCAAGTTCAAAATATGCTGACGCCGGAACAATTTCAAACGTGGCTTAAAGATACCGGTATTGGCGATGATTTTAAAGATTTGGAAAGGCGGGTTCTTCGTGCAAGAAATTTCTAATACTCCAACGCTTGAACAGCGCGTCGTTAAAATTCAATTCCACCTTCAGAATATGGGCAACAGTGCAATTATCATCGGGCAAGAATTGATTGAGTGCAAAAAAGAAGTCGGACACGGCGAATGGTACAACTGGCTTGAAAAGAATTTTAAGCTTTCAGAAAAAATGGCAAATAATTTTATGCGCCTTGCTAATCGTTTCGGAAATCGG
>JAFSZS010000180.1 GCA_017455645.1 Selenomonadaceae bacterium
AAGTTCCTGAAGACAGCTTAACCCCCGAAGAACGCCGACAACGCGACGAGAAAAAAGCCGTCCTTCAACTTATCGAGCAAAAACCCGCTGATATGGCTATGCTTGTCAAACAATGGCTTTCTGAAGATGAATAATTTCTAGTGTAAAGTGTAGAGGGAAGAGGGCAAAGTTTAAAAACCCCTTTTCCCTTTTCACTTTTCACTATTCCCTAAAATTTCGACGAAGGAGAAATTTTTATGCCAAGAGAAGATATGTACGGCGATTCAAGAGAAATGACGGCGCACGAAAAAGCCGCAATACTCTTTATCGCAATAGGCGGCGAGTACGCGGCTAAACTTTTTGAACACCTTGACGACGACGAAATAGAAAGTATCACGCTGGAAATTGCAAACAACAAACAAGTCAGCGCGGAACAAAAAGCCGAAGTTATCAGCGAATTTTACCAAATGGCAATGGCAAGCGATTATATTTCAACCGGCGGCTTGGAATACGCGCAGGGCGTTTTGGAAAAAGCCTTGGGCTCCGAACGCGCAATGGGTATTTTGAATCGCTTAACTACAAGCTTGCAAGTTCGCCCGTTTGACTTCCTGAAAAAAATTGACCCGTCGCAACTTTTAAACTTTATCCAAAATGAACACCCGCAAACAATCGCCCTTGTTATGGCGTACCTGGAGCCGGATCAAGCCGCAATTATTATGACGGGACTTTCAACCGAAATGCAGGCGGACGTTGCAAAACGTATCGCTACAATGGATAGAACTTCGCCTGATGTTATTCGTGAAGTCGAGCGCGTTTTGGAAAAGAAAATTTCTTCAATGCTTACTCAAGATTTTACAACTGCCGGCGGCGTTCCTGCGATTGTCGAAGTTTTGAACCGCGTAGACCGCTCCACAGAAAAAGCTATCGTCGAATCGTTGGAAGTGGACGACCCCGAACTTGCAGAAGAAATCAAAAAGCTTATGTTCGTTTTCGAAGATATTGTACTTTTGGACGACCGCTCCATGCAAATTGTACTTCGTCAAGTCGATACAAAAGAACTTGCGCTTGCAATGAAGGCTACAACCGAAGACGCCACCAACAAAATTTTCAAAAATATGTCAAAACGCGCCGCCGAAATGCTCAAGGAAGAACTTTCATACATGGGACCTGTTAAAATCCGTGACGTTGAAGAAGCGCAAATGAAGATTGTTAATGTTATTCGTTCACTTGAAGACAAGGGCGAAATTGTAATTTCACGCGGACAATCTGATGAAATGATGGTTTAAATTTTTTTCGCCAACAAAAAAAACCGTCGGCAACAAGTCGGCGGCTTTTTTATTTTGATTTATTGATTGACAACCGGCGTAACGCCTAAACTTCCTGACATTGAAGAAGCGCAAATGAAGATTGTTAATGTTATTCGTTCACTCGAAGACAAGGGCGAAATTGTAATTTCACGCGGGCAATCTGACGAAATGATGGTTTAAATTTTTTTCGCCAACAAAAAAACCGTCGGCAACAAGTCGGCGGCTTTTTTATTTTGATTTATTTATTGACAACCGGCGTAACGCCTAAACTTCCTGACGTTGAAGAAGCGCAAATGAAGATTGTTAATGTCATTCGTTCACTTGAAGACAAGGGCGAAATTGTGATTTCACGCGGACAATCTGATGAAATGATGGTTTAAAATTTTTTCGCCAACAAAAAAACCGTCGGCAACAAGTCGGCGGCTTTTTTATTTTTGAAATTTAAAATTTATCGTACTTCGATTATAATTTTTGTACCGGCGGGAAATTTTTCATACAGTTTAAATTCCTGCCCGGCAAGATTAATCGTCAACTGCGTACCAACGCCCGTCCGCAATTCCAATTTTTTTATCGAGCGATTCATTTCGTCCATTATAAACCAGCCGCCGTCTTCATAAAAAACGCCGTCGCTTTCCAGAAACGGCAACCCTACGCCCTGCGATTTATACTTTGTGCGCAGTAAAACAAAATTTTCGCCGTCAAATTCCAATTCCTCAATTACCGGCGTTTTCTGTACCGAATGTACAAAACTTATCGCAAGCGGCGTACCTTTTTTGGCGTCAACGCTTGCGATATTTTCTGTGTTATGTTCAATTTCGGCGGAGATATAAATTTTTTCTTCAGTCAACTTGAAAAATATTAACGCTGTCAAAATTAAAATAATTGCTGCAAAAATTTTTCTCATTAATCTTCAAAATCCTTTGGACTGTAATATCTGTCGGTATGTAAATATTCATCTTTGACAACCGCGCCGTTGTTGTAGTAAACGCGGTAAACTGAAGGATTCATACTGTCGCCGCCCGTTTCAATGGCAACCGTGTTACCGTTCAAATCTGCGCGAGTGCCCAAAATGCAAACAGTAAGTTCAGAACCGTTGGCAAAAGTTTTGATATAAACGGGGTGCGGCAAATCATTTCTGAATTTGAAATCAATATAATCTTCAGCAACGGTTGCATCCCTGCCCGCGCTAACGTAACTTGACGGGAAAAAGTGCGGCGTCCTTTCAGTAGGAGTCAAGCCCGC
>JAFSZS010000181.1 GCA_017455645.1 Selenomonadaceae bacterium
AACCATCGCCACGTTATGAACGCGCACAATATTAACGCCCTGCGCGACGGCAAGCACGCAAATTGCGCCGGTTGCTTCGTCACGGTTATTAATGTCAAAGCCGGTTGCATAGCCGATAACGCTTTTTCTGCTTACGCCCAAAAGTGTCGGGAAATTTTTAAATTCGCGCAGATTTTTTAATATCGTCAAATTTTCTTCCTGCGTTTTGTTAAAGCCAATTCCAACATCGAAAATAATTTGTAAGTCGTCGCGCAGATTTTCTTTGAAAAAGTTTTTAATATCAGAAATAATATCGCCGCCGGAAATTTTTTTATTGTGCATTGCGATAATTGGTACAGAAAATTTTTTGGCAACGTCAAACATTTTGCTGCTAATGTCATTGAGAATATCCGCGCCGTTTGAAAGTGCAAATTCTGCAACTTCCGGCTTGTAAGTGTCAATCGAAATTGGAACGCCTAAATTTTTTATCGCGGGCAAAATTTTTTCAAGGCGGCTGATTTCTTCATCAACTGAAATTGGAATAAAATTTGGGCGGGTAGATTCTGCGCCAATGTCAATAATATCTGCGCCGTCTGCAATCATTTTTTGCGCGTGGGAAATTGCATTTTCAGCCGAATAAAAAAAACCGCCGTCCGAAAAACTGTCCGGCGTAATATTCAAAATTCCCATTACTAAACTTTTTTTTGTAAGTTCAATTTTCATTTTATAATTTCTGTCCCCATGTAAGGTATCAAAGCCTTTGGAACTGTAACGGAGCCGTCTTCATTTTGATAATTTTCCAGAATGGCGGCAACAGTTCGCCCTACCGCAATTCCCGAGCCGTTCAAAGTATGTACAAATTCCGGCTTAGATTTATTGTCACGGCGGAATTTAATATTGGCGCGGCGAGCTTGATAATCAGTGCAGTTGGAGCAGGAAGAAATTTCACGATATTTATTTTGCGCGGGCATCCAAACTTCAATATCATAAGTTTTGGCGGAAGTAAAGCTCATATCGCCTGTACAAAGTAAAACGACGCGGTAAGGAATTTCTAAAATTCTCAAAACATCTTCGGCGGCGTCAACCATACTTTCCAATTCAGCCCATGAAGTTTCGGGCGTGGTAAATTTAATCAGTTCGACTTTGTTAAATTGGTGTTGACGAATCAAGCCGCGAGTATCACGCCCCGCGCTTCCGGCTTCTGCGCGAAAACAGGCAGTATAACAGCTGTAATATTCCGGCAAATTTTCGGCTGTCAAAATTTCGTCACGATGATAATTTGTGGTAGGAACTTCAGCAGTTGGTACAAGATAATAATCAAGATTTTCAAGTTTAAACATATCTTCGGCGAATTTTGGAAGTTGTCCCGTGCCAATCATACTGTCTTTGTTGACAATGTAAGGCGCGAGCATTTCTGTATAGCCGTGCTTGTTGGCGTGCAAATCCATCATAAAATTAATACAAGCGCGTTCAAGGCGTGCGCCAAGTCCGCGGTAAAAAGTAAATCTTGCGCCAGTAACTTTGGCGGCGCGGTCTGCGTCAAGGATTTTTAAATTTTCGCCAATTTCCCAATGTGCCTTAGGCGTGAAATTAAAAGTGCGCGGCGTACCGTTGCGGCGAATTTCGGGATTTTCGCTGTCGTCTTTTCCAATGGGTACATCGTCTTTTGGAATGTTTGGGATATGTAACAGAATATCGCGCAGATTTTCTTCAACTTCGCGCAGTTCATTATCAAGCGCGGAAATTTTATCACCGACGGCGCGCATTTCGGCAGAAATTGCGGTTGTATCTTCGCCGGCTTTTTTCATTGCGCCAATTTTTTTTGAAGTGGTATTGCGCTGCGTTTTGAGTTGTTCGGCTTCGTTTAAAAGTGCGCGGCGTTTTTGCTCCAATTCAACAAAACTGTCAAGATTCAGCGGGTTGTTACGATTTTTTAACATTGTACGGACGGTTTCCAAATTATCACGTACAAATTTCATATCAAGCATAAAATTACCTCCGGTAAAATTTTTTCGGTAAAGTATAACACCGGCGATAAAAAATAACAACCGCGCCAATTTTTTTCACGAATTTTGGAAAATTATTTACAGTTTTTTTGTAAGGTGTTATAATGCTTAAACTTCATAAAAAAGAAATTTTTGGAGTGGGCGTTTTTTTGTCCACTCTTTAATATTGTTAGGGTAAATGGAGGCTTAGGATGGCTAACAAAGTTGAAATCAGAGTTGAGGAGCTTATGACTGAAATTTTGCAAGGTACAGAATATGAGCTTGTCGATGTTGAATACGTAATGGAAAAGGATTGGTATTTAAGAATTTTTGTAGACAAGGCGGGCGGAATTGACTTAGACGACTGCCAACTTTTGAGCGAAAAAATCGGCAAAATTTTGGACAAAGAGCCGTTGCTGGAAAATCCATATATTTTGGAAGTTTCTTCGCCCGGCATTGACAGAGTACTAAAAAAGACAGGGATTTTGTACGCGAGGCGGGCAAAACTGTTGACGTTACACTTTACGCGCCAATAGACGGCAAGAAAAAATTTACAGGCGTGCTTGTCGAGCGTGATAAGGAATTTTTAAAATTGCAAGAAATTGAAATACCGCGCGAAAAAGTTGCACAAGTAAGACTGCACATAGATTTTTAATTTTGAGAGGAAGGATAACTTGGCAGTAAGAAAAAAGAAAACCGGCGGCGAACTTTCAATGATTGACGCATTGAAGGCTTTGTGCGCAGAAAAGGAAATATCGCAAGAGGCATTGTTTGACGCCATAGAATCAGCGTTAATTTTTGCCTGTAAAAAAACGGCAACCGCAGATAAAAAAGTTATTGTTGACTTGGACAGAGACAGCGGACTTTTTCACGTTTACGAACTGCGCGAAGTTGTGGAAGAAGTTACAAATCCCAACAAAGAAATTTCACTTGCCGACGCTCAAAGACTTAGCCCCAGATATGAAATCGGCAGCGTAGTTCGTCACGAAATTTCGCCCAATAATTTTGGCAGAATTGCGGCGCAGACAGCAAAACAATTTGTAATGCAAAAAATTCGTGAAGCCGAGCGCGGCGTTGTCTATGACGAATTTACCAACAAAGATAATGACGTTGTAACGGGAACTGTTACGCGCATTGAAGACGGAAATGTTATTGTCGACATTGGAAAAACTGAAGCGGTACTTGTGCCGGTTGAACAAATTTATACAGACAAATTTAAAGTTGGCGACAGAGTGCGCGCTTATGTTGCTGAAGTTCGCAAAATGGGCAAAGGTCCGCAAGTTTATTTGTCAAGGACGCACCCGGGACTTTTGCGCAGGCTTTTTGAATTGGAAGTACCGGAAATTCAGGAAGGCGTCATTGTAATTAAAACAGTGGCGCGTGAAGCCGGCAACCGTTCCAAAATTGCAGTCTATTCTACAAATCCAGATATTGATCCTGTAGGCTCGTGTTTGGGCGAACACGGAATAAGGGCGCAGGCTATTTCTAAGGAACTCGGCAATGAAAAAATTGACGTTGTTAAATGGGATGAAGACCCCGCTGTTTTCATTGCAAACGCGCTTAGCCCTTCAAAAGTTATGAAAGTTGCCGTAAGCGATTATGAAAAAGTTTCTCATGTCGTAGTACCAAATAATCAGCTTAGTTTGGCTATCGGTAAGGAAGGACAAAACGCCCGCCTCGCCGCCAAAATTACCGGCTGGAAAATCGATATTAAAAGCAAATCGCAAGCCAAAGATGATGAACTTGATCCTGATTTAAGAATTGTTCAGATTATGGCTGAAAAACCCAAAAAGCAAAAGAAAGTTAAACCGCCCAAGCCGGAAAAAGAAAAATTACCAACTGATAATCTTTCGCCGGAGCAAACAGAATCTAAAAAGAAAAAGAAGAAAAAGAAAAAAGCCGCGCAACCTGTCGAAAATATTCAGCAAAATGAAGCCGCGGCAGAATTTGAAAATCCTTTCGGCGATAATCCATTCGGCGACAATCCCTTTGGCGATAATTCGTTTGAGGATAATCCTTTCGGCGATAATTCGTTTGAAGAAACGCCCGCGCCCGTCGAAGAAACGCCCGCTCCTAAACCAAAGAAAAAAGTTGTAGCAGATGTTTCATTTGACGATAACCCGTTTGGCGATAATTCATTTGATGATAATCCTTTCGGCAATGATTCATTTGATGATAATCCTTTCGGCAATGATTCATTTGAGGAAACCGCGCCTGTCGAAGATAAGCCCGCGGAAAATTCTTTTAGTGATAATCCTTTCGGCGAAAATTCATTTGAGGAAACGCCCGCGCCTGTCGAAAATAAACCCGCGGAAAATTCTTTCAGTGATAATCCTTTCGGCGATAATTCATTTGAAGAAACGCCCGCGCCTGTTGAAAATAAGCCCGCGGAAAATTCTTTCAGTGATAATCCTTTCGGTAACAACGATTTTAACGATAATGTATTTGGCGATAAAACGTTTGAAGAAACGCCGGCACCTGTCGAAGAAAAGCCCGCGCCCAAATCTAAAAAGAAAAAAACCGCGGCTGAAAAACCTGCTGAAGAAAATCCCTTCGGAGATAATCCTTTTGAAGAATAAGGTGGCGGCACTTTGAAAAATCAATCTACCAAACAAACTCAAATGCGCCGCTGCGTAAATTGCAGAGAATCTAAACATAAATCTGAACTTTTGCGCGTGGTTAGGACGCCCGAAGGCAATTTTACTTTGGATTTTACCGGCAAGGCAAACGGGCGCGGCGCGTATATCTGCAAAAATGAAATTTGCGCGGCTGAAAATAAAAAACGCCGCAAACTGGATAAATCTTTCAAGTCCGCACTGCCTGCCGAAATTTACGATGCAATTATTGAGGCGGTGGCGAACAAATAAAATTAATCAACCTTCTGCAAAGGAGATAAATATAATGCAAACAAAAATTTTCTAAAAATTACCGGGGGTGGCTCTATGTCGAAAACACCAAAAACCACGAAGTACAGAATTTTTGAGCTGGCTAAGGAATTTAACCAGGATAGCCAATTTCTTTTAGACTTTTTGAAAAAACGCAAAATTAAAGTTGCCAATCGTTTCAGCGCAGTTGGCGAAGATGTTTACGCTGTTTTACAGGAAAATTTCGCCCGTCGTAAGCCGACGGCACCCGTTGAAACTCCTGCTGAAATTAAAACTGAAACCGCGCCAAAAGTTGAAACGGCTCCAAAAACTGAACCCGCGCCAAAAACTGAATCTGCGCCAAAATCTGAAAAGCCCGCCGCTAAACCTGCGCGACCTGCAAGAAATTTCGGCGATAAACCGCGTACAGATTTTAAGCCGCGCACTGCTGAACCTGTCAAGAAAACTGAAACTAAGCCCGCGCCAAAAGTCGAAAGACCCGCAACGCGCACTGAAAGACCCGTTCAGAAAACAGAAAAACCCGCGGCTGAAGTTCAAAAGTCTGAAGAAAAATTTAAGCCGCGTGAACAACAGGAAAATCGCCCGCGTGAACAGCGCAGAGAACGCCCGCAACGTGATGATAAACGCACGACTTTTGAAAATAAATCTGAACGCGCCGAGCGTCCCAATCGTGAAAATCGCGCCGAGCGTTCAAGCCGTGACGAAAAAGCCGAGCGCGGCGAAATTCGCAGTGAACGCCCCGAACGCGGCGAACGTACAGCACGAAAAGACCGTGACAGCTCCCGCGAAGACGGCGGACGTACTCAAAATCGCAGCCGTAACCGCCGCAATAAAAACGCCGCCACTATCGCAAAAAATCAGCAACAAGCACAAACTCAAAATCAGCAAGTTAATCGCCCGTTGCGCCCCAAGAAAAAACCGCGCCCGCAACCCGCGCCTGTCCATAAAGCCGAAATTGCAAGACCTACTCATATTAAAATTCCCTCAAGTATCGCTGTTAAAGACCTTGCAAGCAAAATGAGTTGTACCGCGTCTGAAATTATCAAGAAACTTTTGCAAATGAAAGTTATGGCGAATATTAATCAGGAAATTGACTTTGACACGGCGGAATATGTTGCTTCAGAATTTGGCGTAACGGTTGAAGAGTTGCCGCCGGAAGTTGACCCGACGCTTATCCCCGAAATTGAGGACGACCCAAAATCTTTGAAACCGCGCCCGCCCGTTGTTACGGTTATGGGACACGTTGACCACGGCAAAACTTCCCTGCTTGATGCAATTCGTCAAACTGCAGTTACTGCAACCGAAGCCGGCGGTATCACTCAACACATTGGCGCGTATCAGGTTATGTGCAAAGATAGAAAAATTGTTTTCCTTGACACGCCCGGGCACGAGGCTTTTACAGCAATGAGAGCACGCGGCGCACAAGTTACAGACGTTGCAGTTTTGGTTGTTGCAGCTGATGACGGCGTTATGCCGCAAACTGTCGAGGCGATTAATCACGCCAAGGCGGCGAATGTTCCAATTATCGTTGCAATTAACAAAATCGACAAGCCCGGCGCAAATCCCGAAAAAGTTAAACGTGAATTAATGGATTATGAATTAATTTCCGACGATTACGGCGGCAATACCGTTATGGTTGAAGTTTCGGCTAAAAAACGCCAAAATATTAACGGCTTGCTTGAAATGATTCTGCTTGTTGCAGATATGCAGGAATTAAAAGCAAATCCCAACAGAGACGCACGCGGCGTCATTATCGAAGCGCAACTTGACAGAGGGCGCGGCGCAGTTGCAACCGTCCTTGTACAAAACGGCACTTTGAGAATTGGAGATCATATTGTTGCAGGCACAACTTACGGCAGAGTTCGCGCAATGATTAACGACAGGGGCGATAACGTCAAAAAAGCCGGTCCAAGTGTTCCTGTTGAAGTTTTGGGCTTAAATGATGTACCGGCGGCGGGCGATATTTTGGCGGCTCTTGACGAAAAAACTGCTAAATCTATTGCCGAACATCGCCTTGCAATTCAGCGCACCGAATTAATTAAATCCAAAAAAGTTTCGCTGGACGATTTATTCAGCCAAATTAAAGCCGGCACTATCAAAGATTTAAATATTGTTGTCAAAGCTGACGTTCAAGGCTCTATTGAAGCGTTGTCAAGTTCACTTTTGCAACTCAATGAAAAAAATGACGAAGTGCGCGTTAAAATTGTACATAGCGGCGTTGGCGCGGTTAATGAATCTGATATTATGTTGGCAAGCGCGGCTAATGCTTTAATCATTGCGTTCAATGTTCGCCCCGATAACAACGCCCGCAAAATTGCTGACAGTGAAAATATCGATATTCGCACTTACCGCGTAATTTATGACGCAATAGGCGATGTTAAAGCGGCAATGAGCGGTTTACTTGCGCCGAAATTCAAGGAAGTTATTCAAGGGCGCGTTGAAATTCGCAAGGTTATGAAATTTTCAAAGGCGTTGGTTGCCGGTTCATATGTTTTGGAAGGCAAAATTTACAACAATTCCAAAGTTCGACTCCTGCGCGACCATGTTGAAGTTTTTGACGGCGTGCTTGATTCACTGCGCCGCTTTAAAGATGAAGTTAAAGAAGTTGCCGCCGGTTACGAATGCGGGATTTCCTTTGTAGACTTCAGAGACTTTAAGGAAGGCGACATTATCGAAGCTTACACGCTTGAAGAAATTGCAACTTCCATTGACGATTAAAAAATATTTTTCCGTTGCTAAAAATTAGGCGGCGGAATTTTTTTAATTTTTTAGCTTGTTTGTAAAATTTTTCTACATTAATTTTTAACTTATGAATGTACTTTCTTTCTTTGGCGCAAAGAAAAAAGAGCAACGCTCCTACTCGTCGCCTTGCAAGCGCGGCGGGCGTCCATCCGTGGTCGCCCCCTTCTTTTTCATTTTCAGTTAAAAAAATTTGAAATTTTAAACATACTCTAGTAAATTTTTAAGGAGGGATTTTTTTGAACCTTAAGAAAAAAGCATTAATCGCCCTTGCCGCAATGACGCTCGGAAATTTCAGTAACGTTTACGCTGAAGAGGAAAATTCACCAACAACCAAAGAGCAAGAATCAGCAACTGTTGAAGAACAAGAGCCGAATTTTCAAACAAAATTTAAAAATCCTTCAGCAGATAACCGCCCGCTTACTCGTTGGTGGGTGCCCGGTTCACGTATGACAAAAGATGAAATTCGCGCAGAAATTGAATCAATGGCGGCGGCAGGATTCGGCGGCGCGGAAGTTGTACCGGTTGCCTCGGACGGCGGCGACGGCAATGCAAATATCGAATGGGGCGACGACAACTGGAAAGACCTTAGCGCGTACATGTTGGAAGTTGCAGGACAAAATAATTTCACAATCGATTTTACAATGACCCCCGCTTGGCCTTTGGCACTTCCTACCGTTCAAAATGTCAACGATTTCAAACAGGGCGCACAAATGGAACTTGACGGAGCATTTGTTGACGGTATCACGAAAAATAACCCCTACAACGGCGATTTACCAATTTCTGATGAAGCGGTAAAAGATTCTGCCGCTGTCAACGGCGAAATTAAATTAATCGGCGTAACCGTTGAAAAGTACGTTGACAAAGAAAATAAAATCCTCGACTACGCAAGCGCACGCACGATTAAAGCTGACAAAGGCAAAGTTAAATTCAAGCCGAAAGATGAAGGCGAATATGTACTTTTTGCGTGGTATCAGCACCCGTCGGGAAATGTCAAGTACGGCAACAATCAGATTGACCACTTCAGCCGCGCCGGTTCTCAAATGATTATTGATTATTGGGAAAAAAATTTAATTCCGGCTTACGGCGAAAATTTTAAAAATGTGCGCTCCCTTTTCATTGATTCACTGGAATTTGAAACGCACTTGGACTGGACGCCCGGGCTTGCCGAAGGTTTTAAAAAAGCTTACGGCTACGATTTAATAAAATATCTTCCTGCAGTTTATGACACTGACGCGATAGGAAATTATATGGGCGACCCGCAACCTGATTTTAAATTTAATCAAAACAACGACGCCTTAAAAAATGATTTTCGGGAATATTTAACGCACCTTTACATTGAAAATCACATTAAGCCTTTGAAAGAATTTTGCAACCGGCACGGCGTAAATCTGCGCTATCAAACTTCGTACGGTAAAAGTTTGGAAACGGCGCAAACTGCACTTTACCCCGACATTCCCGAAACTGAATCTTTGTACGGCAATGATTATTTAGATTTTTACAGGTTGCAGGCGGGCGCGGTACACGTTGCGGGCAAAAATATTTATTCGCTTGAATCTGCGGCAGAATGGACGGAGCAATGGAACCCGCGCGGCGACGACGGCGAATTTAAAACCCGCGGCAACGGTGAAAAAAGTTGCGGCAACTATCAGCAAACTTTTCAAGGGCACATTTGGCACGATCAGCGCGCTTTTTCGGCGGGCGTCAATCAGATTGTTTTTCACGGCTACGCTTACAACGGGCAATTCGGAGACGGTTTTCTTGACAGCGTGAAATGGCCCGGCTTTGACGGTTTTTCGCCGACCACTTGGTCAAACAGTTTCGGCGAGCGTCAACCAAATTGGATTTACGCAAAAACTTATTTAGATTTTTTGACGCGCACGCAGTACATTTTGCGGCAGGGTACGCCCAAAATTGATTTAGCCGTTTACTATCAAAGTTACTATGAAAATATTGACTTCATGGGCTCAAAGAAAATTCTTGACGACGGCGGACTTTTGGCGCAACACGGCTACACTTACGATTTCATAAGTCCCGCGGCGTTGGAAAATATCAGCGTAACGAATAAAACGCTTGACGCGGACGGCGTAGGCTACAAGGCGATTATTTTAAATAATCAGCGCACTTTGACTGACGCCGCCGCAAAAAAACTTTTGGAATTTGCTCGCGCAGGTTTACCAATTATTATTGTTGGAAGGGCTCCGCAAAAATCGGCGTTTGTCAATGATACAACCGTTGCCGAAAATGTTAAAAAACTTTTGCAGATGCCTTCAGTAATTCGTGTTGATTCGACTGACAAAATTTTTGCCGCCCTGCAGGAAAATAATATAAAATCTTCAGCCTACTATGAACGGGCGGAACTTTTAAGCACGCGCAGAAATGAAGGCGACGTGAATTATTATTACCTGTACAATTACGGCGGCGTTGGCAGTTTCCGTGACGTGCCGAAAATTCCCGAAATTGATACAACGGTTTACTTGAATGGCGAAGGCGCGCCCTATTCTTTGAATGCGTGGACGGGCGAAATTACGCCGCTGGATTATCGCAAAATTGCGGGCGGCGTTGCTGTAAAAATTAATTTGGTCGGCAATGATTCAGCGATTATCGCCTTGACGAAAGAAGATATTGCAACCGCCAAAAATATTAAGAAAAGATTTGACGAGCCGCAAATTACCTTGACGAATTGGGATTTGACTATTGAAAGTTGGACGAAAGGCAACACCCCTGTAACTTCCAACAAAAAAATTATTCGCGTCGGGAAAATCGCCGAGCTTAAGCCTTGGAAAGAAATTAGAAACTTGCAAAATATTTCGGGCGTTGGAACTTACAGGAATACTTTCAATTTAAAATCCGGCAAGGGCGCAATTTTGGAGCTTGCCGGTGCGAAAGATACTTTTGAGTTAAAAATTAACGGCGAAATTGTACCGCTTGACCCAATCGCCGGAAAAGTTGACATCAGCAAATACGTCAAGGGCGGCAACAACCAAATTGAAATTTCTGTTGCGTCAACATTGCTGAACGCCGTTTTGAAAGAAAATACCGAAGACCAACGCGATACCGATAATTACGGGCTTTTCGGTACGGTAATTATTCGCCCTTACACCGCGTTAAAATAAAATATTTTCTGATATATTTTAAGCTCCGTCAAAAGGCGGGGCTTTTTTTATTGAAAAAATTTTCTTGCCAAATTTTGAATAATCATTTATACTGATAAAAATTTTCCCGCAAGGGGTCTGAAAAGGAGAAATTATTATGACTGAAAGACAAGAATTTCTTATGGAAAAAACAAAAGAATCTCTTGAATTATTACTATCAGATATTAATGAATATATGTTATATCCTGATGCCGGAGAATTAGAAATTTATAAATCATATCTTGCTGAACTTGCACTTGAATTTCCAAATCAAGAAACATTGTCATTAGGTATAGAATTAATGGATAT
>JAFSZS010000182.1 GCA_017455645.1 Selenomonadaceae bacterium
AGGTAAAAATATTACTGTAATTGATTCTGAAGGTAAAGAAACCACTCAAATTTATCCTGCTGCTTCAACCGCTGAATCTAACAGTATTTCAATCAAAGGCGCAGTTTTAACCGCCAAATCTACTTTCACAGGTAGCACAATCGACCTTGAAGAATATTCAACAACAGTTACAAAGGTAAATGCCTCTGCACTGAAAACCGGTATTGAAATTTTTGGAAACTCCGGTGATAATTCACTGGTCGGCGGTAAAGGCAACGATTCCATTGCGGGTGATGACGGCAATGACACATTAACCGGCGGCAAAGGTAACGATGTATTTATTTACACCGGCGGTAAAGATTTTATAACAGATTACACTGCAGGACAGGATAAAATTAAACTTTCAAACGGCACAACCATTACCAAAACAACTTACAGCGGTAAAAATGTTGTCTTCACAACGAACGACGGCAGCTTGACTGTTAAAAACGGCAAAGACAAGAAAATTACCATTATTGATTCAACCGGCAATTCTACAACCAAAACTTATTCTACGGGCGTAAGTGCGCGCACTGCCGATTTATTCTACGATAACAATTTCATTTCTGATGACGCCCAAATTTCAGATATTACCGAGCAAAAATTTGCTGTTACTCAAATTCAAACTGTTAATTCCGAAACTCTCACTTCAGCCCAAAACTTTTTAACTTTTGCTAAAGACAAGTAAAAATAAAATTAAAATCTGCGCGAAGGCAAAAAAATAGCCGCTCCCGAAAAAGGAGCGGTTTTTTTATTTTTTACATTTATAAATTATTTTGCGAGTGTAACTTCAGCCGGTGTATCGACTGCGTAGACGCTGATTTTGCGTTGATATTTACCTTTACGCTCAAATGCAACTTTGCCGGCGATTTTTGCGTAAAGTGTATCGTCGTTGCCGCGTCCAACATTCAAGCCGGGATGAAAATGAGTACCGCGCTGACGAACTAAAATACTTCCTGCAGTAACAACAGTACCGGCTTGTTCTTTGACGCCAAGGCGTTTGGATTCGCTGTCGCGTCCGTTACGAGTGGAGCTGACGCCCTTTTTATGTGCGAAAAGTTGTAAATCAAATTGCAACATTAAATTTCACCTACTTTTGAATAACTTTCAGAACTTGCGGAGCCAATTTTTCAATTTCACGCAGACCGATTAACATTGTTTGAAAAACGGCTTCGGTTAAATCGTCGGGCGGCGTTTGCAATTTCAGCATTAAATGCCCGCTTGCAGAATCGCCGTCAATATCGCGGTTTAAATAATTTGCAATGCAAAGATAAGCCGCTTGCGTAACAATAGAAACGCCGGCGCAGTAAATATCTTTTCCGTGCGGCGCGGTGTTTGCATGCCCGTCAATCAAAAAGCCGGTAATTTTGCCGTCTTCCTGCGTGTAAATCTCCGCCTTAATCATTAATCAGCCCTCGATTTTTTCAATTTTAACTTTTGTGAAAGGCTGGCGATGACCTGCGCGACGGCGATAATTGGTTTTATGTTTATATTTGAAGATACGAATTTTGGGACCTTTGCCGTTTTTTACAACAGTACCGGTAACTTTTGCGCCTTCGACAAGGGGTTTACCGACTTTGATATTTTCGCCGTCAAAAATTCCCAAAACTTCCTCAAAAGTTACGGAAGAATTTTCCTCAACTTCAAGCTTTTCAATAATAATTTCGTCGCCTTCAGAAACTTTGTACTGTTTGCCGCCTGTTTTAATAATAGCGTACATAAAATTAAACACCTCCAAAAAGATGAACTCGCCGATTTCGGCACCGGAACTTTCCGAATTTCTAACCTTAGTCGAGCGGTAAAAATTTAGCGCAAAAAAATAACGCGCTTTAAATAACGGGTTGAAGAATATCACAAAAAATTTTTGCTGTCAATATTTTTCGGCAACAAGTAAAAATGTCGCCGTTAAGGCGTCTGACAAGCCCGTGAACGCGTCCTTCAAGTCTTTTGGTATAAAAATATACCCCCGCACAAATACCCCGCTTAAAATCGATTTAAACGTTAATCAAGCGTGAAATACGAAAAGTACCGCGTTAAATTTTCGCTGTCAATATTTTTCAGCAACAAGTAAAAATATCGCCGCTAAGGCGTCTGACAAGCCCGTGAACGCGTCCTTCAAGTCTTTTGGTATAAAAGTTTACCCCCGCACAAATACCCCGCTTAAAATCGATTTAAACGTTAATCAAGCGTGGAATGTGAAAAGTGCCGCGTTAAATTTTCGCCGTCAATATTTTTCGGCAACAAGTAAAAATGTCGCCGTTAAGGCATCTGACAAGCCCGTAAACGCGTCCTTCAAGTCTTTTGGTATAAAAATATACCCCCGCACAAATACCCCGCTTAAAATCGATTTAAACGTTAATCAAGCGTGGAATGTGAAAAGTGCCGCGTTAAATTTTCGCCGTCAATATTTTTCGGCAACAAGTAAAAAT
>JAFSZS010000183.1 GCA_017455645.1 Selenomonadaceae bacterium
ACGCTACATTAAAACTATTGACAGCCTGCGCCACCCGAATTTTCCGGACGATATTGCAGTTTACTTTCACGGGGAAAATTTTCAGCCGGAAATTGGCTGGGTACGCTGTACCGAAGTTGAAGGAAATTTATTGACGGGAATTTTACTTCACGATTTACAACAAAATTTTGAAGTGCGCAGCGGCGATAAAATAAATTTCGGCGTGGCAGATTTTAACAATGAAATTATTTGTGCGGTGATATGGTAATTAGGGAATAGGGATAAGGGAATAGGGAATAGGGAATAGGGATTTTTTTTGTGAAGGAGTGAAAGGCGCAGTTTTATTTTGCGCTAATTTTAATGAAAAAAATTGCAATACTCGGTTCAACCGGTTCAATAGGAACTCAAGCATTGGACGTTGTACGAAATTTGCCGGGCGAATTTAAAGTTTCAGTGTTGGCGGCAAATTCCAACATTGAATTATTTTCTAAACAGATTGAAGAATTTCAGCCGGAATTGGCAGTTTTGGCTGATGAAACGGCTTACAAAATTTTGAAAGAAAAAAATTTCGGCGGTACTGAAATTGCGGGCGGGCGTCAAGCATTTATCGACGCGGCAGGATTCGACGGCGTGGAAATTATTTTAACGTCAATGAGCGGATTTTCAGGATTGGAGCCGACGATTAAAGCGATTAAATGTAAAAAAAATATCGCCCTTGCCAACAAAGAAACGCTGGTAGTTGCGGGCGAATTGATTATAAATTTGGCGAAAGAATACGGCGTTAAAATTTTGCCTGTTGACAGCGAACACGGAGCTTTTTTTCAATGTTTGCAGGGCGAAAATTATAAATCGATTAAGAAACTTTTGCTTACTGCAAGCGGCGGTCCTTTCAGAGGCAAAACTCGCGCAGATTTACAAAATGCAACTGTAAAAGAAGTTTTGGCGCATCCGACTTGGAATATGGGCAAAAAAATTACCGTCGATTCTGCGTCATTGGTAAACAAAGGGCTTGAAGTTATCGAGGCAAAATTTTTGTACGGCGTCGAATATGAACAAATTCAAGTTGTTGTACACCCGCAAAGTATCGTTCATTCAATGGTTGAATTTTGCGACGGCTCCATAATTGCGCAACTTGCCGCGCCTGATATGCGCCTTCCTATCCAGTACGCTTTAACTTATCCCGACAGAAAAATTTCTCCGGTTAAAAATTTGAACTTTTGGGAAATTAAAAATTTGACATTTGAAAAGCCTGACATTGAAACTTTCAAAGGTTTAAAATTTGCTTACGCGGCGGGAAAAATCGGCGGTACCATGCCCTGTATTTTCAACGCGGCTAACGAAATTGCAGTTGCGGCTTTTTTGGCGGGGAAAATTAATTTCCTGCAGATTTATGACGTTATCGAAAATGCTATGAATCTTCGCGCAGTTACAAAAAATCCTACGCTTGAAATTTTGCTTGCCGAAGATAAAATTGTTAGAAATTTATCAGAAAAATTTGTTGAAAATATTGCATAGTGGCGCGGCTTGTGATAATATACGCCAAACAAGGAAGGAGTGACGGTTATGGAAATGAATATTGCGGCTTTATCGGTTGATATGAATTTGGCGCAGGCGCAACAAAATTTTGGCGTTGCCGTCATGAAAATGGCAATGGAAACTTCGACAGAACAAACTGAAGAAATTTTGCAGGAACTCGACAGCTTAGACCCAAATCTCGGACAAAATATTGACATAATTGCTTAAAGTACTTGATTTTTCAATAACTTTCTGCTACAGTTTGACAGTATTTTATTTACAGG
>JAFSZS010000184.1 GCA_017455645.1 Selenomonadaceae bacterium
CCGAATGTTCCCCAGCTTGTGCCCGTTTCAAACGCAAGCCCTATAGCCACCAAGAAAAATATTACCGGCAAGAAAACTGCAACTTGTGAATGTTCGTGTACAATCATTCCAACGTAGCCGCCCAAATTTAAATAATCACTGCCGCAAATCCCCGAAAGTGTCCACGCCAAGCACAAAATAAAAATCGCCGGTACCATTGCCTTAAAGCCCTGCGCGAAACATTCGCAAAACTCGGCAAATTTAACAACGCCGCGCGGAATGTACAGCAAGAAGATAAAAATCAGCGCAATAAAACTGCCCAAGGCAAGCGCGGCTGATGCGTCACAATCTGCAAAGGCGTCCGCTATACTTTTGCCGTCGTTTATGCCGCCCGTGTAAAGCATTCCGTAAATACAGGCAACAATCAAAACTAAAAGCGGTAAAACCAAATCTATAATCTTGCCGTTGCCGCCGGTACTTTGTTCAGTTTGTGCAGTGTCTTTGTATTCGGCGGGGATTTTAAATTCTTTGACAGCTTTACCCATTGTTGCAAAATCCCTGCCGCTTACAATTATAAAAACCATAAAGCACATTGTCAAAAGTGCGTACAAATTGAAAGGGATTGTTTGCAGGAAAAGTGCGAAGCCGTCAAGCCCTGAATTTTCGGGAAGTGATGAACCTACAGCAGCCGCCCAACTTGAAACAGGCGCGATAATACAAATTGGCGCGGCGGTTGCGTCGATAATATAAGCAAGTTTGGCGCGGGCGATTTTAAATTTATCAGTAACGGGGCGCATAACTGTACCGACCGTCAAACAGTTAAAATAATCGTCAATAAAAATTAAAATTCCCAAAAAGGCAGTTAAGCCGAGTGCAGATTTTTTACCGGAAATGACGCGGCGAGCCCATTCGCCGTAAGCGCGGGTTGCACCGGAGCGGGTTATTGCGGCTACCAAAATTCCCAAAATTACCAAAAACGCCAAAATGTTGACGTTGCCGCCGACTTTGCCTGCCATTATTTCAAAAAATTTTATTATCGACTGTAAAAAGTCTCCGCCGGTAAAAAGTAACGCGCCGGAAAATATTCCCAAAATCAGCGAAAAATAAACTTCCTTTGTTGCAAGAGCCAGCACGATTGTTATTATCGGCGGCAGCAGTGAAATTGCCGAGGTTTCCATTAAAATTTCTCCTTTGTCGAAATTTAGGGTTCAAGGGAAAAAGGGTTCCAGGGATAAAGTCCCTAATCCCTATATCCCAATACCCCTAAAAAATAAAATGAGCGGCGGGAGCGGCAATTAAAATGCTGATAATTGTGCGCTCCAAAAACAAAATAAAAAGTTCCGGCAAGTTGACGGGGATTTTTGAACCGAGAATTAAGCCGCCAACTTCAGAAAGGTAAATCAACTGCGTAACTGAAATTACAGCAACAATAAATTTTGACATTGGAACTATAATAGTTTTTGCGGCGATAATTGAGGGCGTGAACATATCAGTAAAGCCGACAATCATTGTCTTTGAAACTTCGGCGGCTTGCGGTACGTCCAGCGCACTTAACAGCGGCAAGAACGGCGCGCCTAAAGTATCAAAAATTGTTGTATGATTCGCCAAAACCAACGCCAAAGTTCCAATGCACATTACAACCGGCAAAACTCCGAACCACATACCGGCGGCGTTTTTAATTGCATTTTCCATAAATTGTTCAAAGCCGCGGTATTCGCCGACTCTTTGTTTTGCAAGTGCAAGCCCGTACTGCAAGGAAGAAGTATAACCTTCAGGCAGTGTTTCGCCCATTGCTTTACCCTGTACAAGGTATTCATCTTTCTTTAATGACAGCGGCGGGATTCTGGGAATAATCAACGCGCATACAACACCTATCGCGCAGATTAAAAGATAGTACGCGCCGAAATATTCCATTAAGCCGACCTGCGCGAGTACGACGATTGAAAAGGTTATCGACACGGCAGAAAAAGTTGTAGAAATAATCGCCGCCTCACGTTTTGAATAGTAACCGCCTTCATATTGATTGGCAGTCAACATAACGCCGAGCGTACCGTCGCCTATCCAACTTGTTATACAGTCAACAGCCGCGCGTCCCGGAATTGTAAAGACAGGGCGCATTATTTTTGTTAAAAGTGCGCCTATAAATTCCAACAGTCCAAAATCTAAAAGCAGCGGCAGTAACAAGCCCGCCAATAAAAATATTACAACCAAAACTGTCAGCAAGTCATTCAAAACAAAGCCGCCGTTGTCGGGCGAAGTTATCATTGAAATTAAGCCACCGTTTTCATCGTCCGCGCCAATTCCCAAGTACGTAAGCCAAAGAAAAACCGCGCCAATAATTCTGATAAAAACCCAAATTGCCGTGGTTGAAAAAGTATTTGCAACTATTGGGTAAGTGGCAATGAAATTTGGTTTACCCAAAAAAATAACTCCCAGTACAGCTGAAGTTGTAACGATAATCAGACAAAGCAACGGTAAAAAATCGCCGATACTGTTGCTTATCAGATCAGCGATTATTTTTACTACTATTGTCCAGCTGTCGTTGTACTGTACGGGAATCATAAACAAAATTATTCCAACGATTGACGGAATTAAAAAGCCAGCCAGTGAGCCTTCCTTTTTTTGCTCCATGATTTTATAAAATACTCCCTTCAAAAAAAATCGAAGTGTATTTTATAACAAAAATCTTTCAGTTGCAACAAAAAAAGCGTTATTAGCCGCCGATTTTGTTAATTTTGCTTGCCAAAACGCCCGCGCCGAATCCGTTATCAATGTTGACGACAGAAACGCCCGCCGCGCAGCTGTTTAACATTGCCAAAAGTGCCGCAATTCCATGAAAAGCCGCGCCGTAACCAATCGAAGTTGGAACGGCTATAACCGGCTTATCAGTCAAGCCGCCTACAACGCTTGCAAGTGCGCCTTCCATTCCGGCAACAACAATTATAACGTTAGCAGTTTCAATTTCTTTCATATGTGCAAAAAGTCTGTGAATCCCTGCAACGCCGCAATCGTAGGCAGTTTCAACATAATTACCCCAAAGGTACGCAGTCAAGCGCGCCTCTTCGGCAACGGGCATATCGCTTGTACCCGCGCTTAGAATCAGAATTTTTTTATCTGCGCGACGCTCAATTTGTTTTCTGTCAACGTAAATCATTTTTGAAATTTCGTCAAACTTTGCAGTTGGTACAGCGTCCAGCAGGAATTGATATTTTTCAGAATCTGCGCGAGTTGCAATTAAATTGCCTGTACTTTTTTCATACAAAGATTTAAAAATTGCGCGGAGTTGTTCCTTGGTTTTTCCGGCGGCGTAGACAACTTCAGGGAAACCTTGCCTAAGTTCCCGCGCGTGGTCGATACTTGCAAAGCCCAAATTTTCTACAGAGCTTAACGAAATATTTTTCAACTGATTCACTATATCAGATTCTGAAACTTCGCCGCTTTTATATTCGCGCAGGAGTTTTAATAAATTTTCTTCAGTCAAAATTATCACGTACCTTTAAATATTCAATGTAACTTTTGAAAATAGAGGTTATGCTGTCGAAAGTTCTTTTAAATTTTTATATTAAATTTAATTAACCGTTGAAACGTGTTGCAATAATCGTAACTCTTACAGTATCGCCCAAATTTTCGTCAATCGACATTCCCCACATAATTTCGGCGTCTTCGTTGACAGCGTCTTGAATTACCATTGACGCCTCGTGAACTTCCTGCATTGAAAAAGAATTTGCTGCGCCCGTAAAACTGATTAAAATACTGCCCGCGCCTTGTACTCCGCCAAGCGCAGGAAAATTCAGCGCAATTTTGGCGGCTTTTTCAACAGCTTTTTTGCCGCTTGCCTCGCCAATTCCAACAAAGGCATTCCCCGAATCAGTCAAAATAGTTTTAAGGTCTGTAAAATCCAAATTGACAATCCCCGGCATTGTGACTAAACCGGAAACAGCCTTCACAGTTTCAAATAAAATTTTATCGCTGAAAATTGTTATAACTGTATCTGCGCGAGGAACTAAATTTTTAATTTCAATGTCAGCATTTTCTTTGATAACAACGGCAACAGTCAACGCGCCGGCAGATTTTGCAATTTCAGCAATTACCGGCGCAATTTTTACAGCAGTGTTGCCGCCCATTCCCGCGACGATAAAAATTAAATCACTGCCCGCAATTTCTTTTTCAATTTCTGCGCGGTCTTCAAATTTAATTTTGCAGTGAGTCTGCGAATTTTCAAGGGCTTTTTCGTCGGTGTCGATTGTGATAAATTCTGCGCTGTCAAATTTTTTTTCAATCATATAATTCACGGCATTAATACCACTTCCGCCAATTCCGACCACTTTAATTTTGGCGGGGGTTTCTGAATTTTCATTGTCAAAATTAAACATAATTTAGCCTCCTGTAAAAAAAATTAGGGAAGTATCAAAAATCACTTCCCTTTTTTATATTGGAAAAATTTCTATCCTTTCATCCACGGCGGCAATTTGATTAAGCCTTCTGAATCGTGCTCAATATTTTTTGGCTCTTGAGGCATAGGCGTTGGAGCTTGCGGCTGTTGAGACGGTGGCGGCGTTTGTTGTTGCATAAAAGGACTCGGATTATTTTTCGATTGTTGGAAATTGCCGAATGTTGGCGGCTGTACGAAAGTTGGAGCTGCGAACGGCTGAATTATTGAAGATTGTTTGGAATGTGGTTGCATAATTTGAACATCTTCCGCGCCGCCAAAACGTGTTGCAATAATCGTAACTCGTACGGTATCGCCCAAACTTTCATCAACCGACATACCCCACATAATTTCAGCCTCGGAATCTGCCGCTTCTTGAATTGTGGTTGACGCCTCGTGTACTTCAAACATTGTCAACGCTTCATTTGAGCCCATAATATTCATTAAAACGCTTTTTGCGCCTTGTATGCTGGTTTCAAGTAACGGCGAATCGATAGCGGCTTTTGCGGCGTTGATAGGAGCTTTTTCACCGCTTGCCTCGCCAATTCCAATTAACGCGCTGCCGGAATTGCTCATAATTGTTTGAACGTCTGCAAAGTCCAAATTGACAACACCCGGCATTGTGATTAAGTAGGAAATACCTTGAACACTTTGTCTTAAAATATCGTCTGCAATGCTGAACGCCTTAGTAACGGGCATTTTTTTATCGACAACCTGTAAAAGCCTGTCATTTGGAATTGTAATAATTGTATCGACGCAACGGCGCAAATTGTCAATCCCCATATCAGCATTTCTTTTGCGCTTGGGACCTTCAAAAGTGAACGGGCGGGTAACAACTCCGACAGTCAACGCGCCAATTTCCCGCGCACAAGCCGCAATTACCGGCGCGGCTCCCGTACCTGTGCCGCCGCCCATTCCCGCAGTTATGAAAACCATATCAGATTTATCAAGTGCCTTAATAATTTCTTCGCGGCTTTCCTGCGCGGCTTTTTCGCCGACTTCGGGGCGTGCGCCTGCGCCGAGTCCGCGCGTCAATTTTTCGCCTATTCTGATTCTGCGCGGTGCTTGCGAATTTAAAAGAGCCTGCGCGTCTGTATTCACGGCTATAAATTCCACGCCTTCAAGACCAAGTGAAATCATCCTGTTTACGGCGTTACTTCCGCCGCCGCCCACGCCAATTACTTTGATATTGGCAAGCGAATTTAAGCTTGCATCTTCAATTTCAAAAGGCATCCTGTTTTCCCCCACATTTCAATTTTATATAGTCAAAAATCTTTCCTCAAAAATATTGCAATACATTCTACTATAAAAAATTAAATTACGCTATAGCAACTAAAAAATATTTACTTTATTTTTTCAGAAAAAGTTTCTGCGCCGCCGAAATATTTTTAAAAATCCTCAAGCCGAAAATCAGCAGCGCAATATAATACAGTTCCAACTTAAAAAAATTTCCCGACAAAATTAAAATCAGCCCGAAAATTAAATTGGTAAAAAAGCCTCCGCAAAAAGCAACTAAAAAATATTTACTTTATTTTTTCAGAAAAAGTTCCTGCGCCGCCGAAATATTTTTAAAAATCCTTAAGCCGAAAATCAGCAGCGCAATATAATACAGTTCCAACTCAAAAAAATTTCCCAACAAAATTAAAATCAGCCCGAAAATTAAATTGGTAAAAAAGCCGCAGATTAAAATTGTGTCGTTGAAATTTGAATTTAACTTTGCCGAAAAGCCGCCGCAAATTGAATCAATCGCCGCCAACATTATCACTGCAAAAATTTTTTCGTCAACAGGAACTTGAAAAATATAACCTAAAAAAAATCCGGCGGTTAAGCCGATTAACGCCTTCATAAATTTTTCTCCTCAACAACGCGGGCGAATTTGTGGCGAAAATCGCCCTTGTACGGCGGAATGTAAACATTTTCCACGCTTTTAACGTCAATCTGAATTCCCCAAACTTTTAAAGCATCTTCGACGCCGCCGCGCATTTTGATTGAATTTTCGAGAGAATTTTTGTCGCCGATAGCAATAACTTCAAAGGGCGGGGCGGAGCGCACATTATTTACTGAAAGAGTTGGACCTGCGCAACGAATTTCACTTGTTGCGGTTAATCTTTGCCCGTTGATTGAAATTGCCTCTGCGCCGGCTGCGCGCAATTCGTTTACAATTCTTAAAATATCTTCGTCGTGAATCACGTACAAATTTGGATTTTCGCCGCGCCGCGTTGTCATATTGCTGTCATCCATTCGCACAATTACGCCGCTGCCCTCAAGCGCAGTTAAGCCGGCTTTCATTCGCAATTCTTCCATTGTCAAAAGTTCTTCCGGCGAAATATCGTATTCTTCCTGCAACATTGAAAGTTTTTTCTGCAAATCGTCGCGTTCTTTTTCGACTTTCAAAATTTGCGCGGATAATTCTTCAATTCGCTGTTCGGGCGTGACGGTTTCCAATTCTTCTTCCTGCCGCAATTCGGTTGAGAGAATAAAGCCGACAATTACGCAAATGAAAGTTATTGACCAGCCTTCGCCCAAAATTTGTCGAATTTTTTCCATAAAATTACCTCGCAAGTTTTATGAACGGCGCAGTATAATTAAAATCGACGTATTCGACTTCGTGCGGATTTTTATCAAGGTCTCTCAAAAAATCGTCTACAAGGTGCGCCTTTTCGTCCAGCCGCTCCAATTTACCGATACGAATTTGAACGGCTTTTTCAGTGTCGGTGTAAGCAACGATATAATCTTCAGCTGCAATTGCCACTTCAGAAAGTTTATTCAGCGATTCGGCGTTTAGTTTCTGCAGAAATTCCAAAATTTGTTTAACAAGTTCGTTGTCAATGTCATCGCCAATATATTTATCTTTGATTTGTGCGCCGGTTATCATTGGAATTTTCATTTCGCGCAGATTTTTATAGCTGTCAATAATTTTGCCGTTTTTGTCCAAGTCAAGGTATCCGTAATCACAAACGATAGTTGCAAGCGGTTTTCTTTCTTTGATAACGACTTCAAGAGAATTGGGGACAATTCGGCGTACGGTAACGCTTTCAATTCTTAAATCGTTTGAAAGGCGCGTTGTAACTTTGTCTGTTTCAAGTTCAAAAATTGGCTCTCCAATATAAATATCGCCAACTTTCAAAATATCTTCAACTGTGATTTTTTCTGCGCCGATTAATTTAATTTCTTTAAGCGTGAAAAATGGCACGTAAACAAAAAAGCCGAGAATTGCGCCGCAAATTGCCAAAAAAACTAATCCCTTAAAAAGCCGCCGCCCGCTTCTTCGTCGAACTCGTTTTATCTTTGCCAAATTTTTTAGCTCCTTAGAATTTTTTTATTTTTTAATGTAAAGTCGCAAAAATCGATTTTAAGCCGCCTCAAAAAACTTTTTAATTAAAGTATCGTGCAAGGTGTCAAGCGTGCGTCTGCGTCGATTCTGGAGCGTCTGCGGGCTTAATTTTTTACCGATACTTAAAAATTGGCAAGCGTCAAAATCTTTTCGCAGAGTTCCGGAAATTCAATCCCGGCAGCGCGCGCGGCATCCGGTACAAGTGAAGTTTCTGTCATACCCGGAACAGAATTTACTTCAATGGCGTAGGGGATATTTTTTTCAGATAACATAATATCGACACGAGCAACGCCCGCGCACTTGCAAATTTTGAACGCGCTGACAGCCAACGCTTGTACTTTTTCTGTTAATTCAGCTGAAATTTCGGCGGGGCAAATGTGCGTTGACGCGCCTTTTTTGTATTTTGTTTCGTAGTCGTAGCGACCGGTTGTTGTTGTAATTTCGATAACCGGTAAAGCCTGCGCGACGTCTTCATTGCCGTAAACTGCAACGGTTAATTCACGCCCTTTGATAAATTCCTCAACCAAAATTTCATCGCCGTACTTGAAAGAATTTTCAATCGCAGGGGAAATATCTTCCGCCTTTTCGACAATTTCAACACCAATGCTGGAGCCTTGATTTGCCGCCTTAATTACAACCGGCAAGCCAAATTTCTTTAAAACTTTTTCTGCAAGCTTTTCGTTTTTGTCTGCAATTCGGTACACTGCAAATTTCGGCGTGGTAATATTTGCAAAGGCGAACATTCTTTTTGTTGCAACTTTGTCCATCGTTGTAGCCGCCGCCAAAACGCCGCTACCTGTATATTTAATCCCCAACATGTCCAAAGTACCTTGAAGTTGTCCGTCTTCGCCGTAAAGCCCATGAACCGCGTTAAAAACAATCCCGCAATTTGAATTTAAAATATCAACGGCAAAAGTTTTTGGGTTAAGTTCCATTGTTTCAACATTGTAATTTTTAGATTTTAAGGCGTTGAAAATTGCCGTACCCGTCCTGCGCGAAACGTCAGCTTCTGTTGAAGTGCCGCCCATAACTACAATAATTTTACTGCGTTGACGTTGCTTTTTCAAAAGTTCAATCAGTTCTTCGCCGGTTTTATAAATATCGCCCGCGCCCATTGTAATTACCAAATCGCCGGTTATCACGTTGTCCATTAAATATTCAGCGATTTTTTCACGTTCGGGAATGTAGGAAATTTCTTGATTGGTTGCCACAATTTCTTTCAAAATCGATTCGCCGTCAATACCCTTAATCTTTTTTTCGCCGGCAGAATAAATATCAGTCAATACCAATAAATCAGCGTCGGTAAAAGCCGTGGCAAATTCTTTCAGCAAAAGTTTTGTGCGGGTGTACCTGTGCGGTTGAAAAACGCAAATGACGCGGCGGGGATTGGTTTCACGCGCCGCCTTTAAAGTTGCCGCAATTTCGGTCGGGTGGTGTGCATAATCGTCAACAATCCAGATATTTTTGACATTGCCCTTAGTTTGGAAACGACGTTTTGCGCCGTGAAATTTACTTAAGGCGTCAACGATTTTTGAAAATTCAACTCCAACTTCGGAGGCAGTGGCGATTGTTGCAAGCGCGTTTAAAACATTGTGCCGCCCGTGAATTGCAAGCTTGACTCTGCCCAAAAGTTTTTCGCCCTTGAAAACGTCAAAAGATACGCCGTCAACGCCCGTGTAAATATTTTTCGCCGTGAAATCTGCAGGGTTATCAATGGCGTAGGAAATAACTTTTTTTTTAATTTCGCCGCCAATTTCGCGCAGGGGTTCACTATCAAAACATAAAACTGCAACACCGTCATCAGTTACATTTTCCAAAAAAATTTTGAACGCCGCACGAATTTTTTCAACCGTGCCGTAATGGTCAAGGTGATCGTCTTCAACATTCGTAACAACTGCGATAGCCGGTTTCAATTTTATGAAGGAGCCGTCGCTCTCGTCAGCCTCTGAAACAAGATAATCGCCCGCGCCCAAAATTGCGCTTGTACCTAAATCTGAACTTTCGCCGCCAATAATTATCGAAGGGTCAACGCCCGCGCTGTGCAGTACGAAGCCTATCATTGAAGTTGTTGTAGTTTTGCCGTGAGAGCCTGCAACGGCGATACCTTTTTTGGAATTTAAAAGCATTGCGTTAATATCGGAGCGGTGAAGTTTTGGAATTTTGAGTTCAGCCGCTTTTACCAATTCGGGATTTTCCGGCGGAATTGCCGAAGAATAAACTATCGCGTCAATGTCATTGGAAATATTTTTTTCGTCGTGTCCAACAAAAACTTTTGCGCCAATATTTTTAAGCATTTCGACAGTTGCTGAATCTGCGCAATCCGAGCCGGAAATTTCGTAGCCTGATTCAATTAAAATTTTGGCAAGCGCACTCATTCCCGCGCCGCCTATTCCTACAAAGTGAAATTTTTTTAAGTTTAGCATATCGCTGAATCTCAAAATTTTTTCCTCCCAAAATCAAATATATTTTTTCAGAAAATCTAAGATAACGCAGAAAATTTCTTCCTGCGACCAATAATCGTCCGAGTGATTGGCATTTGGTACAATGTATCTTTCAGCCTCAACGCCCGCATTTCTCAACGCTTGAAAAAGTAAATCAGTTTGCGCGGGCGAAACAATATTATCTGCGGTGCCGTGCATTAAAAGCATTGGCGCAGAATTTTTTGTAATGTAATTGATAGGGTTAGCTTTGTCAGCCGCGGGATTTTTCAAGACACCGCCTTCACCGGTAAAACCTGCAACGCCGTTAATAAAAAGTGAAGCCATCGCGCCGGGCGAATTATACGCCGCTTGTACTTCAGCCGGGAAATTTTCGGCTATTCGCGCAGGATCCGAAATTCCGTACAAGTCAACCGCCGCCGAAATTGCGCTTGAGTAATTTAAATTTGCGCCGACATTAAAAATTTTATCGCCGTTCGTAATTGCCGCAAACGCCGTAAGAAAACCGCCCGCGCTGTCTCCAATTACAAAAATTTTTTCGGCGTCAACGTTAAACTTTGCCGCGTTCGCCTTCAAAAATCTTATCGCAGATTTTACATCTTCAACAGGCGCGGGAAATTTGCTGTTGGGCGCAGTGCGATAATTTATACTGCCAACGACAAAATTATTTTCAGCCAAAAACATTCTAAGTTGAGGCATACGCGCACGATTTGCAGAAATAAAGCCGCCGCCCGTTACGAAAATTACCGCGGGCATTTTTTTATTTATCGAAGGAACGAGTAAATCCATTTGCAAAAGTTGTACCGGCTTTTCAAAAGTTTCAACCTGTGAATAAACAACGTCAGGGATATAATGAATTTTTGCCCGCTTCAATTCGACGTTCAAAATTTTACTTTCAAAATACACTTTCAACGCTCCTTTTCAAATTTTTATAATCAGATTGTTAAGTTTCAGCACGTTGACATACTGAATTTCTTTTGCCATTTTTGCAACGAGCCTGATTCCAATGTGCGCCGTTAAATCTTCGGGATTGTAAACTTCGTACCATTTTTTGGGATTGAACGGGCGGCAGTCGTCGCGGATTCTGATTGTAACTTCGTCGCCTTGAATTATAATTCTAATGTCAATCGAATTTTTGTTATTTTCGTCAAAGCCGTATTCCAAAATATTATTTACCATTTCTTCAACGCAAATTGCAGTAAACATAGTTTTTTTCCGGCTTACATTGTGCTTTTCCAGAAAAACTTTCACAACTTCAGAAATGCTCAAATCGTCGTCTTTAAAAGTTACACTCATATTCATTTGGGGATTTTCGGGAGAGCCGAAATTTTGGGGCAAAAGTAACATATCTTCCGGCTTGAAAGTAATTTTTTTGTAATGGTACCAGACGCCCAAAATTATTGCGATAAAAAATAAAACATTGTTAAATAAAATTGTCAGCCAAACCCCCGTCATTCCAAAAATTGGCGTCAAGATTAATGCAAGCGGGGCGATGAAGATAATATTGTTTGCAACCGCCATAAAACTTACAAGTTTAAATCTGCCGTAAGCTTGATAAAAATATTGCAGAAGTGAAGCTCCTGTTGAGAAAATGACGCTGAACGCCATACAATGAACGCCTTCAACAACCATATCAAAAACCGCAGAATCATTGCCGCTTGTATAAAAGCCGGAAATTATCGGCGCGCCCAAAATTAAAATCACAAACATTGTAACAGAAACCAAGGCTGAAGACCGCAAGGAAATTCTTAACAAGCGCAAGATAGCTTTTTTGTCTTTTTCGCCAATAAATATTCCGGAAATTATTTGAGCGGTTGACGCTATAGCCTTTGGAACAGATTCAACCATTGAAAAAATATTGTTGAAAATTGCAACCGCCGCAACTCCAGCCGCGCCGCCGGAGTTCAGTGCAATGTAGTTTAAAAAGCCGCTCTGCAACATTGACGCGCCGCGCCCAAGTGCGATAGGCAGACCGTTTAAAAATATTTCGCCCAAATCTGAAATTTTAATATCGGCAACCGAAAATTTGAAAGTTGCATTCGGGTTGCGAAAGTGTAGCAATAAAAAAGCAAATGACAACCAATAACTTACAGCTGTTGAAATTCCAATACCCCACATCCCGCCGCCAAAATAAAATATTACAATCAAATCGCCAATTACATTTGTTGCACTCAAAATTGTAACGGCTTTCACGGATCTTTGTCTGTCGCTGTCAAGTTGCATTATCGGCGTTAAAAGTGTAACCGCCGCAATGGCAGGAAGTCCCAAAGAATAAGCTTGAAAATAATCTATAGTTTCTGCGCGAATAACGCCAAAACTTTCATCTGCGCCGAGCCAATCGGCAATTTGTCCCGGTAAAGCAAAAAAAATTATCATAAACAAAATTGATAAAATTCCGGCGACGCTTATTGAAAGTGAAAAAGCTCCAATAGCTTCCTGCAGTTTGCCTTTGCCCAATTTTTGACTGCAGAGAATTTGCATACCCAATACTAAAACATTTGGCAGAATTGCAACGAATTTTTGAAGCGGCGTTGTAAAACCAAATGCAGCCATTGCGTCCGCGCCCAAATTTTTTCCGATAATTATACCGTCAATAACGTTGCCAATCGTGGTTGCCAACATTGACATCAGCAAGACAATAAAAGTACCCTTGTACAATCTTGCAACAATATCTTTTTTGTATTTTTGTAATTCCAATAAAAACAACCCTGCTATATTTTAACTTATTTTGACGCCCTGTAAATTAAAAGTGAACCGAAAATTAAACCGACGATATTTGGAATCCAAACGGCGTAAAACGGCTCAAAAATCCCGCCGCGTGCAAGTGCGTTTGAAAGTGTCATTATCGAATAATAAATAAAAATTATTATGACGCTAAGCGCAAAACCCATTGAAGAGGCGTTTCTGGTAGGTTGAAGACCGAGCGGCACGCCTATTAACGCAAAAATCAAGCTTGCCATTGGTACTGTAATTCTTTGGTAAAGTTCGGTTTCAAGTTTGGCGGTATCTGCAAATTGCGTTTTCATAATTTCAATTTGCGCTTTTAATTCTTTCATTGTCAATTCTTCTGGGCGTTTTTGTTCGCGGACAATTTGGCGCGGGCTTGCTTTAACCGGCAGTGTTTGAGTTTCAAAGCGCATTGTGCGCGTACGCTCATTATCTGAAATATCATAAATAATTCCTTCGTGCATAATCCAAACGTCGTTTTTCCATTCTGCGTAGGCGGCATTTTCAACGTGCGTTAATTTGCCTTCGTCATTAAATTCTTGCATTGTGACGCCTTGAAGTGTTTCATCACCTGCGCGATATTCACGGGCGTACACGAGGCGTTGAAGTGTATCATGTTGAATTTCTTTAACAATGATATGTTCCTGTGATTTTAATTCGGTGTTGCCTTGAATTTCAAAGTAAACAACGTTATTGTAAGCGGTATTCGCCCAAGGTACGACGTGCTCATTAAATAAAATTGCACAAATGCTGAAAATAAATCCCAAGATAATTGCAGGCGCAGCGATTCTGCCAAAACTTATCCCGCAAGACTTCATAGCGGTAATTTCGCTGGAACTTGAAAGCCGCCCAAATGTTAAAAGTGTCGCCAATAACATTGACATTGGAAAAGTCCACATAATTATTGAAGGCAAGCCGTAAACAAAAATTTTTATGACAGAAGAAATTGACGCGCCGTAATCTGTGATAAACCTTGCGATTTTAAAAAGCGTTCCCGACCCTATGAAGACCGCCGAAAACGCACAAATTCCAAAAATCGCCGCCATTATTACTTCACGAAAAATATATAAATCTAAAATCCTAATTCGCAAAAAAAGCCGCTCCCCTTTTTAGGGAATAGGGAATAGGGAATAGGGAATAGGGGTTGTAAATTTTTTTTATGACCTGTTCGCCTTTCACTTTTCACTTCTCCCTTAATTACCATTTATCAATATTATCTTCCTCTTCATATTCTTCAAACATCAACACCGCCGAGCGTAAAATTTGCCCGGCGTTTAAGTCAAAGCAAGTTGAATATTTTATATCGTCAAGATAATAATTTTCTTTTTCGGCAATTTCTACGGCGTTTTGAATATTGCGTTCCAATTCCTTATCGTTAAACGCACTGCGCACCAATACAATCATTTTTTCACTCCTTATCTGTCAAAGAAAAGTATTGCGGATTTTAAAAAGCAATTTGCATCGTCTTCGGTATGTTTTGAAGCTGAAGGGGAAATTGAGTAGGAAACTTGCTTAAGTTGCAATCCCTTAGCCGTGTTTTCGTCAATTACCAACTGAATTTGTTGCTCCAGCCGCTTATCATTGAAGCCGCTGCAAATTTTCACTTTCATTGCAATTCTCCTTACAATTTAAAATTATCGCCGAGGTAAAATTTTTTGGCAATAGGACTTTCGGCAATTTCCATAGCCTTACCTTCAAGCAAAATTTTACCTTCGTTTAAAATGTACGCCCTGTCAACAATATTCAAAGTTTCGCGGACGTTGTGATCTGTTATCAAAATTCCCATACCGCGTTCGCGCAGATATTTTACAATAGTTTGAATATCAGCAACCGCCAAAGGGTCAACGCCTGCAAAAGGTTCATCCAACAAAATAAATTGCGGCTCCAACGCCAAACACCGCGCAATTTCTACGCGTCGCCTTTCGCCGCCCGAAAGTTCAGTACCTTTTCTTTCGCGGACGTGCGCTATATTAAATTCTCTTATCAAATTTTCAAGGCGCGTTTTGGCAACTTCGCGGGAAATATCAAGCGTTTCAAGAATCGCCATAATATTTTGCTCAACAGTCAATTTGCGGAAAATCGACGCCTCTTGAGTCAAATAACTTATCCCCAACGCTGCGCGACGGTACATTGGCAATTTTGAAATGTTGACGTCAGAAATAAAAATCTCGCCGCTGTCGGGTTTTTCCAATCCGACAATCATATAAAAAGAAGTAGTTTTGCCCGCGCCGTTGGGACCGAGCAAGCCGACAATTTCGCCCTTTTCGACTTTCAAAGAAACGTTGTTGACAACCACGCGCTTTTTGAATGCTTTTACAAGGTTTCTTGCTTCAATGTGCATTTTCCTACTCCCTAATTTTGAAAAGGCGCATTTGTTAAAACTTCGTGCGGCAAAATTTGTGTTTTGGTTGAAGTGGAATTAGATTTTGAGGCGGCGGGATTTTTCTGATTGTCAGCAAGGTAAACTGTTAAGCGGTTGCCGCGCATTGTATTATTTTTTTGAACAACCCAGGCGTTGCCGGTAAGAATAGCCTTGCCGTTATCTTGTGCGAAGTAGTCAATTCTGTCTCCGCCGGCTTCCATTTCGCGCGGGGGGTTTACAATGTGAACATTGCCTGTACCAATATAATATTCCTCGTCAACCCAGCCTTCCATATAATTTGCGGTAAAAGTGCCGTCGTTGCTCGTAACAATTCCGCCCGTTGGAATTATAACGTGTTTTCTGTCATCGGGATAATAATCGACGTGTTCGCCCTTGAAGGTGCGCGTTTCGCCTTTGGGATATTTTGCATTGGGGGCGATATTTTGTACAAAGTCAACATTACCGGAGGCTTGCATACGCCCTGCGCCGTCATTTGTCAAACTGTCACAAATAATTTTCATATCGTCACGAATAACAATTACATTGCCGATTAAATACGCTTCTTGCGTGTTTGTGTTGTACATTGCGCGGGAGCCGGTTGCAGTGCCCGTGCCGTACTTCAAATGAACGTTGCCTTCAGCCGTAACAACGCCTGTATTCATATCGTAATCAACAGTATCTGCGTTGACTTCAGAAGGTACATTTGAATCATCGTTTGACGCGGCTGTTTCTTCATGGCGCATAAAAACGCTTCCGGTTGCAATAACTTTGCCGGTATCCATATCATAATCAATTTCATCCGCCTTGACTTCGGAGGGCGAATTATTTTCTGCAGAAAGTGCAGTTGCATTGATTAACATTGTCGCGCAGATTATCGCGCAGATTTTTTTTAATTTCATCAAAAATCCCCCGCTGATTCTTTAACGCCCTTCAAAACGTGGGCGTTGCCTTTCAAATTAAATCGGCGTAAACCATTTCTTGCTTCTGCGCGGTCGCCGTAAGCGCGCATATCGTCTTTTGAAATTTTAACTTTGTCGGTTGCAATTAAAATTTCTTCTTTGGCGAGCCAATCCAAAGTGCCGCTTGTAAGTTTTGCGCCTTCGCTGTCGGTAACTTCAACTTCGCCTTCAACGTGAATATCGCCGCTTTGATTGTCGTAGTTGCCGCGCTTAGCTTTAAGTTCGACAAAGCTACCGTCTTCTTGATAAAGTTTAGCTTGCACGTCTTCAAGTTCGGCGTTTTGAGTTTTGGCGTCGATAATCATTTTGCCGGAATTTAATTCAAAAAGTTTGACGCCGTTTTTTTCCTCGACGATTGAATTTGTTTCGTAAGTCATTTTTGAAGGCGGCTCAAATTTTTCTGTAGGCGGCGGCTCGGTAGGCGTTGTTGAAACTACCCAAAAAACTAATCCGGCGAAAAGTGCCAAGCCTGCCGCAATTAAAATTTTATATTTATTTTCCACTATTCCCTTTTCCCTTTCCACTCTTCCCTTTCCACTCTTCCCTAAACGGTATGATGTTTGCCTTCCTTTTTCATTTCGGGCGGAGTGTTCCAACGTTTTTGAAACCAAATCCATTGAGTAGGATTTTCACGAATCATTTTTTCAAGAATCCGCGTCATTTTTTCTGTAAAGCGGAAAAGGTCGCCGTCGGTGTCGCCGGTATCTTCAAATTTTAAAACTTCAAAAATTTTTACCAAGTGCCGCCCGTTCGGTTGCCGAATTATAAAAGCGGGAAGTACAGGCGAATTAAATTTTTTGGCGAATACAGCCGGTCCCATTGGAGTTGAGGCGGTTTTACCCAAAAAATCAATAAACGCGCCGCCGGGTCCTGCGTCTTGATCTGCCAAAAATCCCAAAATTTTTCCTTTCTTGAGTGCGCGCCCTGCCGCCAATAATTCGCTTGTACCGCGGTTAAAAATTTCTACGTGAATTGTTGCGCGTAAATCGTCCAACGCCCTTGAATATTCTTGATTCGGCTGAAGTTTTGCTATTGCGGTTACAGGCAAGCCGTTAAGCGTAAAAGCCGCGCTAAGCCATTCCCAAGTTCCTAAGTGCCCCGTTAAAACAACAACGCCTTTACCCTGCGCGAGGGCGTCTTTCATTCTTTCCAAGTGGTCAATTTCAATGTACTCCGACAAATTTTTTTCGTTGAGATTGGGCATATACAAAATATCCAACATATTCCGCGCCAAATTTACAAATGATTCACGTACCAATTTTCTTGCTTCAGTTTCAGAAATTTTTAACGCCGGCATCATTTGCGAAACTGCACGCTCGCGCTGTTTCTTGACGAAAATATAATACAAATTCCCCAAAATTCGTCCCAGAAATAAAATTAAGCCGTACGGTAAAAATCTTACCAATCGACTTAAAATCATTAGCGCGTTGTATAACATTTTAATCCCTGCCATTTTTAGGAAATAGGGAGTAGTGAATAGGGAGTAGTGAAAGACTTCCCTTAATTCCAAATTTCCTTTTCCCTTGTACAATTTTTAATATTTAACATTTTTACTGATTCAAAGAAAAATTTTCCGCAGTTTCAACGGTTGTATACTGCCTAATAATTTTTTCCCATTTGCCTTGCGATTTTAAAATAAATTCCAAAACTTCACGAACTGCGCCCTTGCCGCCGTCATTTTCTGCTATGAAATGTGCGCGTTCCTTGACTTCGATTTTTGCATTGCCTACCGCTGCGCGAAATCCAACTTGAATTAAAACCGGCAAATCAATTATATCATCTGCAACGTAAGCAATTTCTTCGTCGCGCAGATTAAATTCAGCTTTTAATTCTTTGTAGGCGTTGCGTTTATCCATATGCCCTTGCTTAACGGCGGTAATTCCCAATTCTTTTGCGCGGTTAGCAGTGCAAGCGGATTCTCTGCCCGTAAGTATCGCAGTTTTCAAGCCTGCTTTGTGCGCGGCGGTAATTCCGAAGCCGTCGTGACAATTAAAACTTTTGAAAAGTTCGCCGCTTGTACCAATATAAATTCCGCCGTCAGTCAAAGTGCCGTCCACGTCAAAAATTACCAATTTAATTTTTTTTGCCCTGTCGAAGGCGTCTTCAGAAATTTTCATATTAAACAACTCCTTGACGCAACAAGTCAGTTAAGTGAATCATACCGACAGGAATTTTTTCAGCGTCGATAACAGGTAAAACCGTAACGGGGCGCGGCTTGTGTTTTTCCATAACCGAAAGAGCCTCCGCCGCCAATTTTTCCGCACTGATAATTAAAGCGTCTTTGTGCATGACAGTTTCAACCGGCTTATCAATGAAATTTTTATCCTTTTCGAGGGCGCGGCGAATAATCCCGTCAGTAACAATTCCAACAAATTTATTTTCGGCGTTTACAACTGAAACTGCGCCCAATCCTTTTGCCGTCATTTCAAAGAGCGCATCTTTAACCGTTGCACCAACTTTGACGATAGGATTATCTTCGCCGCTGTGCATAACGTCGCCAACTGTAAGCAATAATTTTCTGCCGAGTGCGCCGCCCGGATGAAAAAGCGCGTAATCTTGCGAAGTGAATTTTTTTTCTTCCATTAAAGCCATTGCAATAGCGTCGCCCATTGCCAAAGTTGCAGTTGTTGACGCAGTTGGAGCAAGTCCCAAAGTGCAAGCTTCCTTTTCAACGCCGATATTTATAAAATAATCACAATTCCTGCCGAGTGAAGAAGTTTTGCGCCCGCACATTCCAATAATTTTTGCGCCAATCCTGCGAATTACCGGCAGGATATTTACAATTTCTGAACTTTCGCCGCTGTTTGAAATTGCAATGACAATATCATTTTCTGTAACCATTCCCAAATCGCCGTGGTAAGCTTCGGCGGGGTGTAAAAAAAATGCAGGCGTACCGGTTGAGGCAAGCGTTGCCGCAATTTTGCGCCCGATGTGTCCGGATTTTCCCATTCCGGTTACAACGACGCGCCCTTTGCATTTCAAAATTTCTTGCACTGCAGAAACAAATTCATCGTCAACGCGTTCAATTAATTTTTCAACTGCCGCCGCCTCAATTTTTAAAGTTTCAATCGCTCGATTTTTTATCATTGTGAAGCCTCGCTAAAAATTATTTTGGGGTACAGGAATTTTCTAAAATCGATTTTAAAGGGGGTATTTTAATTTTTTAATATAAATCCTCGTACAAACTGCCAAGCGTGCGTTACAGGCGATTCTGTGGCTTGTACGGGGCTTTTAAATGTTTACCGACAAATTTTTAATCGCCCAAATTTTTTACTGTATTATGAATCAGCTTAATCTTGTTAAAAATTATTTTTTGAGATACAAAAATTTTCTAAAATCGATTTTAAAGGGGGTATTTTAATTTTTTAATATAAATCCTCGTAAAAGTTGCTGAAAGGCTATTGTCGGGCTTGTCAGCGCGTCTCACGGGCTTAATTTTTTACTAATCGCCAAAACTTTGTACCGTGTTATGAATCAGCAATACATTTTTCAATAAATTTTCCAAGTTGTCAAGATAAATCATATTTGCGCCGTCAGAAAGTGCCTCGGCGGGGTTATCGTGCACTTCCAAAAATAAACCGTCAATCCCTACAGCCGCCGCCGCACGCGTCAAATATTTTACAAATTCACGTTGCCCGCTTGAAGTTGTACCGCCGCCGCCCGGAAGTTGTACGCTGTGCGTGCCGTCGAAAATCACAGGATAACCAAAACTGCGCATAATCGGCAAGCCGCGCATATCGACAACCAAATTATTATAGCCGAATGACGCGCCGCGCTCCGTCAACATAATTTTTTTCGTGCCGCTTTCTTCCAACTTTATCACAACATTTTTCATATCGTTTGGAGAAAGAAACTGCCCTTTCTTGACGTTGACAACTTTACCGGTTTTCGCCGCGGCAACAAGTAAATCTGTTTGCCTGCAAAGAAACGCGGGAATTTGCAAAATATCTGCAACCTGCGCGACGGGCTCGGCTTGATAAGTTTCGTGAATATCTGTAACTATTGGAACTTTCAACTCGGCTTTAATTGCGGCAAGAATTTTTAAACCTTCAGCAAGTCCGGGACCGCGAAAACTTTTTATTGAAGAACGATTAGCCTTGTCGAAAGACGCCTTGAAAATGTAAGGCAGATTTAATTTTTCGCAAATTTCTTTGGTGCGCTTGCCGATTTTCAAACTGCGCTCATAACCTTCCAAAACGCAAGGACCCGCCATTAAAAATAAATTGCCGCCGCCAATTTCAATATCGCCAATTTTAAATTTGTTCAAAGAAATTTCTCCCTTCAATTTTTTAGGGATAAAGGGTTCAAGGGGGACAGGGGTATAGGGGACTAAAATTTTTTCCCTATATCCCTATATCCCTATTCCCTAGAATAAATTTCATTCACAAGCCGCAAATCTTCTTCAGTATCGACGCCGACAAATTTACAATCGCTGATAATCACGCGGATTTTGTAACCGTTTTCAAGGGCGCGGAGTTGTTCAAGCGATTCTGTTTGTTCAAGCGGCGTTGACTCCATTTTTGCATAATTCAACAAAAAATTTCTGCGGTAAGCGTAAATTCCAATGTGCTTGTAAACTTTTGAAATTCCGGCGTTGCGAGGGTAGGGAATAAGCGAACGTGAAAAATAAAGCGCGTCATTGTTTTTATCGAAAATAACTTTTACATTGTTGGGATTTTTCATTTCGTCAACGTCAGAAAGTTCGGTTGCAACCGTTGCCATTTGTAAATTTTCGTCTGCCAAAAATTCTGCAACAAGTTCATCAATCAAGCTTGCCTCAATCAGCGGTTCATCGCCCTGCACATTAACAATTAAATCTGCGTCAGAAATTTTTTCTGCAACTTCGGCAAGCCTGTCTGTACCGGTTTTATGGTCGGCGCGTGTCATTATCGCCTTGCCGGAATTTTTTTCTACCGCGTCAAAAATTCTTTCGTCGTCAGTTGCAACTATAACTTCAGAAACATTTTTTGCAAGTTTCGCCCGCTCGTAGACGCGCACAATCATTGGCTTGCCGCAAATATCTTTCAAAGGTTTACCGGGTAAGCGCGTCGAAGAATATCGCGCAGGAATTACACAAATTGCCTTCATAGTATCAGCTCGATTCTTTTTGATTGATTATATTTCATTGCAGATTATGTTTCAAGATTTTTTTTGGCAATTATGATTGAAACTGCTATAATAAAAAAAATTTCGCCGTATAAATTTAGTTGTACTCCAGAAGGATGGAATTTAATGGAAAATCAAAATAAGCAAAAATTTTTTGAGCAGAAAAGCAACACGATATTTTTATTGTTTTCACTGCCGGCAATTTTGGCGGGACTTTTTTTAATTTTGTATTTTTATCTTTCGGGCGCGTTTAATCCCAATCCGACTGTTGAAGTTAAAGCGCAAAATACTTTCTCAAAAACTTTGCACGTTGTAACAGATATTGACTATGAGCCTTATTCTTACGTTGACAAGTACGGAAATTATCTGGGCTACGATATTGAAATGATTAACGAAATTGCTAACCGCCTTCAAATGAATTTAGATTTAAAATTAACAAGTTGGGACAGTGCAAATAAAATTTTTAACGCGGGCAATGCCGACGTTATTATGAATATGGAATCAGATTTAATTGTTGGCAACCACGAAATTATTTCAACACTTCCAACAACCGAAAAGCAGTATGTAATTTACGGGCGCAGCAGTATTTCTTCAGTTGCCGAATTGTACGGGCGGCGCGTTGCCTCCTTGCACAGAGTACCGGGCTTGGGGCTTGACGACGAAATTTCTTATGTTGACTCTTACGAAAAAATTTTTGCCGCGCTGAAAAATGGCGAATACGAATTTGCAATTTGCCCTATTCAAGTTGGAAATTCTTTTTTGGAAAAATTTCAGCTTGAAGACGTACACCCAAGTTACGCCGTTACGCACGTTTACGGCTCTATGGTTTTACACCCCGAAGATACAATGTTGCGCGTCAGAATTAACGCCGTACTGATTCAAATGCAACAGGAAGGCAGGCTTGAAGCACTTAGCCGCAAATGGATCAGTCAACATTACGAAAGTATGACTTTTATTGAAATGATTGAAAGTCGCCCGTGGCTTGCCTCCGCAATTATAATTTCTGTGCTTGCAGTTTTTTTGCTGGTAGTTTATGTTTTTTTCCAATATCGCAACGCACAAGTTGAACGCGCGCACAATTTGCAACTTCAGGAAAATTTGGAAACTATCAACCGCCAAAAAGAAGAACTTAAGGCAAATCAGAAAGAATTAATCAAAAAGCAATCTGAACTTGTGCTTAAGCAAGAAGAATTGGTTGAGGCAAAGGAACGCGCCGAGCAATCCAGTAAAGCCAAAACAACTTTTCTTTTCAACATTTCGCACGATATACGAACGCCGATGAACGCAATTACCGGCTACGTCAACCTTTCAAAAAATATGCACAAAATGTGCGAAAATTGCCCGCGTCCCAAATGCCCCGACGATATTCCAAATAAAATGTACGACTTCCTAAATAAAATTGACGCCTCCAGTCAACATTTACTTTCTTTGATTAATGACGTGCTGAAAATGAGCCGGATTGAAAACGGCAAAATGGAACTTGAAAACGCGCCAAACAATATCAAGAAAATTTTTATCGATGTGCGGGATATGTTCGCAACTCAAATGGAAACCAAAAAAATTAATTTCGAGGTTGACACTTCCCAAATTAAAAATAAATTCGTCATTTGCGACGCCAACAGATTAAACCGCGTACTTTTGAATTTAATCAGCAACGCCTACAAGTTTACACCTTCCGGCGGTACAATTTCGGTTAAGTTGGAGCAGAAAAACGACGGCGCGGAAAATTTCGGAGATTATGAAATTCGCGTTAAAGATACCGGTATTGGAATGAGTGAAGAATTTGCGCAAAAAGTTTTTGAGGCGTTCGAGCGTGAAAGAAGTTCAACTGTCAGCAAAATTCAAGGTACGGGCTTGGGAATGGCGATAACCAAAAGTATTGTCGATTTAATGCACGGCGATATAAAAGTTGTTACGAAATTAAATCACGGTACGGAATTTATTATAAATGTGCGCTACGATTTGACAGATGAAATTGTTGACGATGACGAAGAAAAAGACTCCGGCGAAATTAACTTTGACGGGAAAAAACTTTTTCTTGTTGAAGATATTGAAGTTAACCGCGAAATTGCAATTATGATTCTGGAAGAAGTTGGCTTTACTGTTGACTACGCTGTAAACGGCAAGGACGCGGTAGAAAAATATTCTGCGTCAAAGCCGGGCGATTACGATTTAATTTTAATGGATATTCAAATGCCGATTATGAACGGCTATGACGCGGCGCAGGCGATAAGGAAATTGGAAAATCCCGCGCTTGCCAAAATTCCAATTATCGCAATGACAGCCAACGCTTTTTCTGAAGACGTACAGGCGGCGAAAAATGCCGGTATGAATGCGCACATTGCAAAGCCTTTGGACGTTCCAAAAATGATGGAAGTTTTGGCAGAATTTTTAAGTTAAAAAAATAGCCGCTTACAACGAGCGGCTTTTTAGTTTAGAAAAATTATTTTACTTAAACAGTTCGGAAAATTTTTGAATGAGTTCTTCCTTGCGTGACATTACTTCGGTATAGTCGATTTTAATACCGGTATCAATGGCAACTTCCGGCGCGGGCAGATTATATTTTTCAGTCATTTTGATATCGCGGCGCACGGGGACTGTACCGGCGTTAGCAACCATTTGCTGCGCTTCCTGCGACAAAAGATAATCGACAAATTTTTTTGCAACTTCCTTGTTGGGCGCGTCTTTGAAAATTGCAACGGGGCTTGGAACCATTAACAATTCTTTCGGGTAAACCATTTGCAAATTGGAACCTTTGTCAATTTTTGTGGCGGTAATGTAGTCAACGCCGAGGCAAGCATTTAAATCGCCGGTCGCTGTATCGTCAACAACTCTGCCGGAGCCTTTGCTTTTTATTGCGCCGTTTCCGCGCAGGCGTTCAAGGTAATTCCAGCCAAATTGCTTTTCCAAAAGTGCAACGCTCATGAAAGCCGTACCTGAAAGGGCGGGGTCGGCAATGCCGAAAGAATCTTTGTAAATTGAATTGGTTGCAATGTCTTCCCAACTTGTAGGCGCGGTTTTAACTTTGTCGGTGTTAATGACAATTCCCAAAGTGCCGAGGCGCGCCGCCGTAAAAGAGCCGTCGTAGTCGTCGAAAGGATTTAAAATTTCGTTAAAGTTTGAAGGCTGATATTGTTCGAGCATTCCTTGAGCTTTCATTTCGTAAAAGTCGGGAACTTCACTTGTCCAAATTATATCTGCCAAAAGTTGCCCGCTTTGCCGTTCAGCCTCAAGTTTCGCCATAATTTTCCCCGCGCCCGCTGATTGATAATCTACGTTGACGCCGGGATTTTGTTTTTTGAAGCCTTCGATAATTCCGCCAATCAGTGATTCTTTCATTGAAGTATAGATAACCAGATTTTTACCGTTGGCGGCAGGTTGATTTTGCGTTGATTTTTCGCCGCAACCTCCCGCAAATACCGTTAAACTCAACAGCATTAACAGTGTAAAAATTTTTTTGAACATAAACTCAACCCCTTAAAATTTTTTTCGTGATTTAAAAAATTAATTCCTACCGCCGAGCCTTTCACTTAAGCGGCGGCGCAGTTCGTTTTGAAATTCAGAAGCACCGGCTTGAAATTTAACCTCAACGCAAATTACAAAAATTGGAATGTTCCAGTTGGACTTTGCAAATTCGGCGGGAATTTTAACGGCGTCTTTTTCGGTAATTACAAAGGATTCTGCGCCGAGTGCGTCAGCCTGTTGAAGTACGTCCTGCATTTCTTTAACTGTATATTCGTGGTGGTCGGGGTAGCGGATACTTTCAACAATTTCTGCGCCCAAATCTCTTAAAGTTTGCTCAAAAGACGCAGGGTTGCCAATAGCCGAAACTGCCACAATTTTTTTGCCGGAAATACTTTCAACGCTAACGCCTTCACTTGCCAAATCTATAAACCATTCTGCAAGCGGTATAAAGCAGCGCGGCTGATGAATACTTTCAACGATTTTTGCATTGGCGTTGTACTTGTGAACAGTTGAACGAATGTATTCGCCCGCGCCCGCCTCGGCTTGATCAACTTTCGTAATTAAACAAACGTCAGCGCGGCTGATATGTGACATTGATTCGCGCAGAGTACCGCGCGGCAACAAATGCCCGTTGCCAAAAACGTTTACCGCGTCAACCAACAAAATATCCATATCGCGTATAAGTTGCCAATGTTGGTAGCCGTCGTCCAAAATTGCAACTTCCGCGCCGAAATGTTCAATGGCGTATTTGCCGGTAACTGCCCTTTCTGCTCCGATTAAAACCGGTACGTTTGGCAAATGTTTAGCCAACATATAAGCTTCATCGCCCGCCTCCGCGGCGTCCATATGTAAATTTTTCCCGTCAGAAACAATTCCGACTTCGCCGTGCCACTTTGAGCGGTAGCCGCGGTTTAAAATTACAACTTTATAGCCCATATCCCTAATATCTTTTGCAAGTCGTTGAGCAGTAGGAGTTTTGCCGGTGCCGCCGACCGTGATATTTCCAAGGCTGATAACGTAGCAATTCAATCTTTCTTTGCCCAAAATTCCCGCCTTGTAGCACAAAAGTTTTATATTTACAAGTTGTTCATAGACAAGCGAAAAAAGATAAAACAGCCCCATTAAAAAAGTCATAAAAATGCCGTCGGATTCTTTGCTGTGAATAAGATAAATAAAATAAGTGCGCAGATTTTCAATTTTTTGAGTGGTGCGAGGGTGGCGGGCGTTTTCTTTCGCTTCGTAGGCAGTTAAAACTTTTCGCAAAAGTATAGCGGATTTTCTGGCCGCGCCGCGGTTTTCAAGTACAATTTTCAAAGTTTCGGTTTCAAGTTGTTTCCTGCGTTCGGCGTCATCGAAAAGTTTTTTGGTTTGCTCCACAAGTTCTTCAACATTGTTGACAGTTATGCAGGCGTTGCGATTTGTGAAAAGGGCGTGCGTGTCTTTGAAATTTTCCATGTGATGCCCAACGATAATTGCCTTGCCGTGCGCCGCCGGTTCCAAAATATTATGCCCGCCGTGAGTAACCAAACTGCCGCCAACATAAATTACATCGCCGATACTGTAAACTTGTCCCAATTCGCCTATTGTATCCAAAATTATAACGTCTTCACCGGCGGGCGGGCGTTTCTGTAATTCGGTACGAGTTCCAACTTTAAAACCTGCGCGAGAACAGATACTGATAACTTCACGAGTGCGCAAAAGTTCACGCGGCGCAATTACCAACTTTGCCTTTTTATGTTTTTCACGAACAGCCTTAAACGCTTGTAAAACATAATCTTCTTCGCCGCGGTGAGTACTGCCCGCAAGTAAAATTCCTTCGGCGTCTTTCAAGCCCATATCAGTTAAAATTTTTTCCCGCTCTTCCGGCGTTACGTCTGTATAAGTTTGGTCAAATTTTGTATTGCCGGTAACAGTAACCAAATTTTCAGGCGCGCCGAGCTGCTTAATATAATTGGCGTCAATCGAAGACTGCATTGCAAAAAATTTTACCGTGCCAATCATATCAGTTAAAATCGAAAACATATACTTGTAACGACGAACGCTTTTTTCAGAAATTCGCCCGTTGACCATCATAACCGGTATATGAAGTTGGCGGCAATTCCTCAAAAAGTTTGGCCAAAGTTCAGTTTCAACATTTAAGAAAATGCGCGGGTGGATTCTGCGAATGACTGACGCGGCAACAAAAGGCAAGTCCAGCGGAAAATAAATTATACTGTCCGCGTCCTTGATAATTCTGTTAGCCATTTCGTAGCCGGAAGTTGTAACAACCGAAACTAAAATTGGAGACTTTGGAAATTCTTTGCGAAATTCTTTGATAAGCGGGCTTGTAGCCACAATTTCACCGACTGACGCCGCGTGTACCCAAATACAATTTTTTTTCGCTACCGGTTCAAGTGCGCCTTCAGGGAAAATTCCCAAACTTTGCTTGATTCTTTCGACGAAGCCTTTTTCACGAATTGAACGAATTGCAAACACCGGAATAATTATAATCACGACCAAAATTGCCGCGAGGTTGTACAGCAGTTGCATACACGCGCCCCTTTTTTTTATTTTAGGGAAATTTTTAACCCTTTAGATTTATTTTATCAAGCCACTGCAAAACTTTCAACTGAATTTGCGCCCAATCGCCAACGCGCCGAATTATCGCCTTATCGTAAATATTGGGGTTGCCCAAAACTTCAGCCGTCAAAACAATTTCTTTCGTGCCGCCCAAATTTAAAATAATTTCGTTATCGCCGCTGAAAATTTCTGTCAAAACAGTTTCATCATTGGATTTTGCAACGAGTTTAACTTTTTCTTCGACGTGAAATTTGTACAAGCCGAGCGGGATTTTTTCAACTTCAAAGGGAACATCATAACGGTAAAAAAAATTTTTCCCGACAGCCAATTTTATGAACGGCGCAATTTTTTTAATCGGCTCTGTATTTGCGAAAAATTCAACTTCAGAAATTCCAAAGTCTTTTCCGCAGTCAACAACTTTAATTTCTGCGCGATGCACAAAAATTTTTTCGGTGTCAAGAATCAGCGGGCAGCCGCGCTTGGGCAAAATATTTTCCATAACTTGAACATTATCTAAAGAAAATCCCGCCTTGTCAATGTGATTTTCCAAATGTAGCCGAATTTTTAATTTAGCCGCCGCCTCGTCGTAAATGTTGCCGTAAATTTTAATTTGGCGAACTTGCACGGCTTCCGCCCATTCAAATTTTAAAATTTTTTCTGAATCGTCAACGCTCGGACGCCAAAAATTTTCTGCAATTTTAAAATCTGCAACAGAATCAACCGCTCCGGAACTTGCCGAAATTTGCGCGGAAAAAGCTTGATTGTCTGTGCGCCGCTCAAAAAAAACTTCGTCTGAATTTAAAATTCTTAGCGCGGAAATTTTTTTCATTTTAGATTTTTGGGCGAAAATTGCCGCGGCAAGCGTATTGTTTTTCAGCAAAGTATTTCTGCAATGTTCGGGCACGGGAAAACGCACGCGCCCCGCCCAATTATAATTTGCACGGTCGATTAAATCAAAATTATAATCGTCGGTTGTTGAAATTTTGGGACGTTTGACTGATAAAAGGTTAGGCGCGTAAAAATCCGGCGGCGCGTTTAAAGCTGTGGCGTTGGCAAGTTTTTTATAAATTTCAGGTCGATAATCGCCGCGTTCGCGCAGAATTTCTCCCATAACTTTTTCAAAGGTTGCAGAAAAATTTTTTGAAATTGAATCATAATCTGCGCAGAAAATGATATTGGCGCGGAGTTTCAACAGAATATTTTTTAAATCTGCGCGAAGATTTTTTTGATTGAGGAAAATAATTTTATCAGAATTGACGCCCAAAATTTTCAGCGCGGCAAGATTTTCAGCTGTAGATTTTTTTTCATTTGAATAGGCAATAAAAATTTCAGCACGCGCCGCCGCAAAATTTAAAATCATATTCCCCGCAACCAAAATTTCTTCGCCAAAATTTTCTGCAAGTACCAAAATTCTTGTGCCGAAATACAGCCTGTCAAAAAAAGAATTGCCGACGGTCTCAAGCTCTTCCTCGTAAGTCATTTCGTCGCACAATTCAAAAGTTGCTTCTATTTCTGATTTTGAAATTTTATTCACGCAAATTATCACCTTTTAGAAATTTGATTTTTTGACGATATACTTAATGGAAATAATTTTTTAAGCGAGGTTTTAGAAATGAATGATTATGCCAGAAAAGCATTCAGGGAAATTTATAAATCTTACATGGTTGAAGGTGCAAAATGGGATTTAAAATATGATATTCCATTTTGTCCTTGCACTGCAAAAGATATACCGAAAAAATTAATTTACTACAATGAAATTACAAAGAGCAAGCGACGTTATTTAGGATTTGTACATTTTTACATGGACGACTATAAATTTGAAAGTATTTGGCGCGATCCTCACAAGGCTTTAAAGAAACTCAAGCGTTGTGACGGTATTATTACGCCGGATTTTTCAACTTATCAAGATATGCCCGCCGCGCTGAAAATTTATAATACCTACAGAATGCGTGCTATTGGTTATTGGCTCGGCAAGCAAGGACTTCAAGTCATAAATAATGTGCGTTGGGGATATTCTAATTCTTACAAATATTGTTTTGACGGTATTGAGCAAAATTCTATTGTTTGTATCAGCACGGTTGGCTGTCTGGGTGATAAACACGATGAAGACCGATTTACTGAAGGGCTTGAAGCTATGGTTGAAACTTTGAATCCCAGTAATATTTTGTTTTACGGCATGCAAGGCAGAAATTTTATGGATAAATACATTGAAGCCGGAATTCCTGTTACTTTTTATGAACCACCAGATACTCACACCCTCATAACGAAAACTGTAACCGAAATAGACTTAGAGGACTAAAGCTAATGAGTAAGAAAAAAGCATATGAATTTTTTGGCACAATGGATGATATTTTAGATTTAATAAAAAATCTGCCGCCTGCTCCAACTCAAGAGTGGCTTCAGGATTGGAAAGAATTTATTTCTGAAAAAATTCAAAAAAAAATCGACCATCGTGAATTTTATCACGAGAAAACAAAATTTCGTGTACGTTTTGACCCGGCAAAAGAAGGCAAGCCCGGTTTTGAAGGTAAAGACCATTGGCACGCCTACAATCCTTACACCAAAAACAAACTCGATACATATTTTGATAAAAACGGTAATACCGTAAAAGAAGGTAGTGGACCTTCGCACATTATACCAAAAAAAGATGAGGAGAATTAACTTGACTATTACAGAATTTGAAGAAAAATATTATTTGCACGACAGCACGATTGATAAAATTGAATATGACGCCGAAAATAAAACATTAAGATTGGAAATAGATTTTTGTTTTTGGATGCAAATTTGGTATGAGCAGGGCACGCCTGAAAACGGTTTAATCGCTGTAACTTTTGAAAATGTTTCTTTTTACGAATATGAAGACTACGACCCGAGCAAACTTTTTTCAGATTATACGCCGGAAATTTTAGATACTGAAATTGAAAACGATATGCTAATTTTATATACTTTTGAATTTGTGCGCTACGAGCCGGGCGAAGACCTTTACCCGATTATGAGAATAAAGGCTGAAAATGTAAC
>JAFSZS010000185.1 GCA_017455645.1 Selenomonadaceae bacterium
AAAAAATTCCCAAATTGCACGGCGGTATTGAAATTTTGGAAACTGCGCGAAGATTTGCAAAAAATCAAAAATCCCTTGACGCCTTAAAAAATCTTGAGGAAATTTATAAACTTGCCGAAATTTACGGCGTTGCTGACAAAATTATTTTTGACTTGGGGATTATTCGGGATTTTGAATATTATACAGGAATGGTTTTTGAGGCGTACGCGCCGAATGTCGGTTACTCTTTGGCGGGCGGCGGCAGGTACGATAATATGTTACAGGATTTCGGCTTGGCTTGTCCTGCCACGGGTTTTGCGCTCGGTATTGAAAGAATTTTGACTGCTTGCGAGCGGCAGGGAATTTTCAACGACGCCCAAATTAAAAATATTTATATTAGCTACGACGAAAAAAATTTTGCCGAGGCAATTCAAAAAGCCGCCGAACTTCGCGCAGGCGGTAAAGTTGTTGAACTTTCTTTGACGCCTCAAACTTTCGACGCCGCCAAAATTTCTCAAACTCAAAAAAATTACGATGAGCTGATTTACTTAAAATGAATTGGATTTTTAAACGCGCAAGGCAATTCTACCGCGCAATGAAGGCTGATATTTCCATTGAAGACGAAAAATATTTAATGGCGCACTTGAACGCCGAGGAGCAAAAATTATTTATGCAAATGGGCTTGATTGACCAATTCCACAGCTTAAACGTTGCTTACACGATTGAGCGGCTGATTATTCAAGGCAAGCAGGGCGTTGACAGAGAATTTTTGATACGCTGCGCACTTTTGCACGATATTGGAAAAATTAATTTTAGGGCTACTGTTTGGGATAAAGTTTTTGCAGTTTTGGTTACAACTTTTTTTCCGTGGCTTGCCGACAGATTGGAATTGCGCGGCAACCGTTCGATTTATATTTATCGCAACCACGCAGAATTGGGCGGGCAAAAATTACAAAAAATGGGCTTGTTTCAAGAGGCTAAAATTATTGCGCGTCATCATTCGCCGCCGCGTGACGACGATCCGCGAGAATTAAAACTTTTGCGCCTTGCCGACGAGGAAAACTGAAAGGAGAATTTTTACGAACGACTATATAACAATCGCCCTGCCGAAGGGTAAACTTTTTGGCTTGTCAACCGAATTATTAAAAAAAGTTGGCTGGACGGCTGAAGGACTTCACGAAAAATCCAGAAAACTTGTTATCACGAATGACGCCGAAAAATTAAAATTTATAATCACGAAAACTGCCGACGTTCCAACTTATGTAGAAAATGGCGCGGCTGATATTGGAATTATCGGCAAAGACGTAATTTTGGAAAGCGGCAAAGACGTTTACGAGCTTTTAGACTTGGGTTTTGGCAAATGTCATTTGATGATGGCTGTACCGAAAGACAAAAAACGCCCGCGCCTTGAAGATTATGCACATACCCGCGTTGCTACAAAATTTCCGCACATTGCCCAAAAATTTTTCGTTGAGCGCGGTATGCAAATGGAATATATCAAACTCAACGGCTCCATTGAACTTGGACCAATCGTCGGCTTAAGTGAAAGTATCGTTGACATTGTAGAAACCGGTACAACCCTGCGCGAAAATAACCTTGAAGAAATTGTACACATTATGGACGCAACCGCCCGCCTTATTGCTAACCGCGTAAGTTACAGATTGAAATTTGACAGAATTAATAATTTGGTAAACGAGCTGGAGAAATTCCTATGAAAACTTTAATGATTTTGGGAACTCATTTTGTTGACGAAAATGTTATTTCAGAATATCGCAAAATGAAAAATACGCCGGGCGTTGACGCAGTTTTGGCGATTGACAATACCAATCCCAAAATTGAATTTCAAAGCCGCGTCGAAGATAAAATTTTTTTTGATACAAGCGTCAAATGTTTTTTCTTCGATTCAAAACTTCACGATGAATTTCAGCTGCACCATTTTATTGAAAACGGCGAACAAAATTTCAAAAAAAATATGTACGAAAACGGCGACTACAGATTTTATTATTTCAGAAAATATTTTCCGGATTATGATTATTACTGGATGATTGATTACGATGTTTTTTGTAACGCCGAAAATTACGCGGGCTTTTTGGAAAAGTTTGCCGACAATCGCGCAGATTTATTGATTCAAGGCTTAGCTGAAACCAAGAAAAGCGATGAAGGTTTTCTTAAAAATTTGGATTGGCTTTACAATGACGAAGATAAAATTTATCAAGGGCTTTTCGCTGTCGTGAGACTTTCTGCACGGGCGATTGATTTTCTGTATCAAAAACGTTTGGAGCTGGGAAAAATTTTCAGAAATTCCGCCGCACAATTTAAGCAATGGGTTTTCTGTGAAGTTTTTGTACCGACTGCATTAATCAACGGCGGCTTTATCTGCGAAAATCTGAATGAAGAACGAGTAAAATTTTTGCCGCACATTTACCTGAATGACGAAAGATTTTTTCTTCAGCCGGATAATCATTTGTACCACCCCGTTAAATCTGTCAAAGCTGAAATTGAAAAAATGAAAAAGCAGTACGCAGATTTATTTTTTTGTTTCAGAAAAAATTTTTTTATTCAGCTTGCCGAAAATCTAAATTCAATTTCCAATTTTAAAAATTTTCCGATTCATTGTGACGAAAATTTTAATTCGTTGGTAATTGACTTGTCCGGAAACAAGGGGGGGGGGCGGCAGTTTGCGCTGTGAAACTTGGTTTTTGACTGATAAGCTTTATAACGCAGCAGATAAACTTTACGCGGCTGTAATTTTTGAGGGCGAATATCTGAATTATTTTAAAATCCTTGAACAGTACCTTGACTTGAGCCGAATGACTTCAGTACAAATTCTTCAAAGTTCAAATTGCAAAATGCTTGCCTACTACACCACAACTTTTGATAATGTTCAGCAAGTTGCAAATATTATCAAGATTTTTATTGAGTTGACTTTTAAAATTATACAGGAGAAAATTTATGAGAATAATTGACAGTCAAAAAATCCCTCGCGCAGAAATTGTTAATCTGCTTACAAAAAAATCTTTTGACGAAATTGAGTTGCCGCCCAAAATTCGTGAATCCAACAAAAAAATCTTTGGCGCAGATTTAACCGCGTCCGAACTTGTCAGAAAAATTGTTGCCGACGTTAGAAAGTTCGGCGATTCTGCAGTTATCGACTACACAAAAAAATTTGACGGCGCAGAAATTTTGCCTGAAAATTTTTTGGTAACTGCTGAAGAAATTCTTGACGCCGAAAAGCAAGCCGATTCAAAAATTGTTGACGCTTTAAAAATTGCCGCCGAAAATATTAAATCTTACCACATTGAACAACTTCCCAAATCCTGGATAACTTACCGCCAAAAAAATTCAATTCTCGGGCAGTCAATCATACCGCTTGAAAAAGTTGGCGTGTACGTACCGGGCGGGCTTGCCGCGTACCCTTCAAGCGTTTTGATGAATGTTATACCGGCGAAAGTTGCGGGCGTCGGCGAAATTATTATGTGCGTACCTGCGAAGGGCGGAAAAATTAATCCCTACGTTTTAATTGCGGCGAAAATTGCGGGCGCAGATAAAATTTATAAAATTGGCGGCGCGCAGGCGATAGCGGCAATGGCTTTTGGCACTGAAACTATCCCCCGCGTCAACAAAATTACTGGTCCCGGAAATATTTTTGTTACGCTTGCAAAGAAGGAAGTTTTTGGGCATTGCGATATTGATATGTTGGCAGGTCCGAGCGAAATTTTAATTATTGCTGACGAAAATGCAAATCCGGTTTACGCGGCGGCTGATATGTTAAGTCAAGCCGAGCACGACCCGCTTGCTTGCAGTATCGTCATTACCACTGATAAAAATTTGGCTGAAAAAATTTCTGTTGAGGTTGAAAGTCAACTTGCGAAATTGCCGCGCCGTGAAATTGCAGAGGCGTCAATTCGTACCAACGGCTTAATTATCGTCGCGCAGGATTTAAACGAGGCGGTAGACTTTGCCAACATTTCTGCGCCGGAACATTTGGAATTGTTGACTGAATCGCCTTTCAACCTTTTGCCGAAAATCAGAAACGCGGGCGCGGTATTTTTGGGCGCGTATTCGCCGGAGCCTTTGGGCGATTATTTGGCAGGTCCCAATCACGTTTTGCCGACGGGCGGCACTGCAAAATATTTTTCTGTTTTAAATGTTGAAACTTTTTTGAAGCGCACAAGTTTAATTTCTTATACTCGCGCAGATTTATTGAATGTTGCTGAAAATGTTATCGAACTTGCAAAGGCTGAAGGATTAACCGCGCACGCCGAGGCGATTATCAAGCGCAAAGATTAATAAGAAAATTGACGACTGAAAAAGTTCCTGCAAAACGCGGGAGCTTTTTTAGTTTACAAAGGGTTTTGTTTGAAATTTTCGTTGAAATATGCTGAATTGTATTGTATAATCGCCGCATAAAAAAAATTTTCAGTATATTTTCGGGGAGGTTTTAAAATTGATTTACACAGTTACATTTAATCCCGCGCTGGATTACAACGTTCGCCTTGATACGCTGAATCCCGGCAAAATTAACCGCGTCACTTTTGAGCAAGTTCTCGGCGGCGGCAAGGGTATTAACGTTTCAATCGTGCTCGGTAACCTCGGGCACAAGTCAACGGCTATGGGCTTTTTGGCAGGCTTTACCGGCAAAGAAATTATCCGCCAACTTCGCACTTTTAACGCTGATGAAGATTTTGTACAGCTCGATGAAGGCTTTTCAAGAATCAACGTAAAAGTTAAAGCTGACATTGAAACCGAAATTAACGGGCAAGGTCCAAAAATCAGCGAAGCTAAACGCGATGAACTTTTTGCAAAGCTGTCAAAACTCGGCGCGGGCGATACGCTTGTTATTTCCGGCTCCGTACCAAACACGCTCCCCGACGATATGTACGAACGTACGCTTGAACCGCTGCAGGGTAAAGGTATTCGTGTTGTTGTTGACGCTGAAAAAGGCTTGCTCCTCAAGATTTTAAAATTCAATCCGTGGCTGATTAAACCGAACAATCACGAGTTGGGCGATATGTTCGGCGTAACTTTGAAAACCGACGAAGAAATTATTACCTACGCCAAAAAATTGCAGGAAAAAGGCGCGCAAAACGTTTTAATTTCAATGGCGGGCGACGGCGCAATTTTGCTTACTGCTGAAGGTAAATCCTATAAATCCCCCGCGCCAAAAGGTACGCTTGTTAATTCAATCGGCGCGGGCGATTCAATGGTTGCCGGCTTTATCGCAGGTTATGAAGAATCCGGCGGCGACTACGAAAAAGCCTTCAAAATGGGCGTTGCTACCGGCTCGGCATCCGCTTTTTCTGAAAATCTTGCAACCCGCCCTGAAGTTGAGGCTCTGTTGAAAACTATTGCTTAATTTTTCAGATTAAAATATTTTCTGCAAGGAGGTGAAAATATGAAAATTACAAACTTTATATCAAAAAAATCCGTGGCGTTGGACGTGCATCCTTCGACGAAACATGAAGCGATTGATATGCTGATTGACTTGCTTATGACGGCGGGCGCAATTAAAGATAAAGAAACTGTACGCCGCGACGTTTTGGCGCGTGAAGTGCAAGGCTCCACCGGTTTATCTGACGGCTTGGCAACCCCGCACGCTCAAAACGCCTCAATCAAGAAAACCGCAATTTCAATTATCACAGTTCCCGAGGGCGTCAATTTTGATTCAATCGATGATAAACCTGCGCGACTGTTGGTACTTTTCGCCGCGCCGCTTAAAGCCGGTACAAGCGAAATGACGGAAATGGGACGCTTCGCAGTTTTGTTAATGGATTCAGATTTCAAAGAAAAATTAATTCGTGCAAAATCCGTTGACGAAGTTTTAAAACTTATCGACGAAAAAGAATCCCAACGCGAAAAATCAGAAGCCCCCGAAATTTCCGGCAGTTCAAAAATTATCGCAGTTACGGCTTGCCCAACGGGTATTTCGTCTTCATTTATGGCGCGTGAATCGCTGAAAAATTGCGCGGCTAAACTCGGTATGAATATTCGCGTTGAAGTTTACGGCGCGGCGGGCGTTTACCATTCTTTGACTGACGACGAAATTAAAAACGCTGATGTTGTAATTGTTGCGGCAAGCAAGAAAGTTCCAATTTCACGTTTCGACGGCAAAAAAATGATTCAAACTGCAGTTGGTACAGCTATTCGCAAGCCGGAACAACTTTTTGACAGAATCAAGGCAGGACAGGCTCAAGTTTTCCACGCCACCGAAGACGACGAACCTATCAGCTCCAAAATCTTTAAGAAAATCAAAAGTATCTTCAGCTAAGTTTAACGCGGCGGCTGTTTAGTTTTTAATTTGGCAGCCGCCGTTATCAAACTTTTTAAAATTTGAAAGGATGTCAAAAAATGAAAATCACACGCGCATTACAAATTTTATTATTGATAGCCCTTCTCATTACGGGGGGG
>JAFSZS010000186.1 GCA_017455645.1 Selenomonadaceae bacterium
AGTTTACCTTTGCCGTGTTGTGCGTCAATACGTTTTTGTCCGCCGCCTTGAAGAATTTTTTCCTTCTTGGCGTGCATTAAAGCAATTTTTTCTTGAACTGTCGCCATTAACAAATCTCCTTTCAGTCATTTTTGGATCGATAGTTTAACTGTTAAACCGTTCAACTATTCAACTATCGATCTAGTCAACGACTTGGCAGAGTTCCAAAAGTACGCCGTGAGTTGCTTTGGGGTGAATGAAAGCTATAATTTTACCGCCTGCACCTTTACGCGGCTTTTCGTCAATGAGACGAACGCCTTTTTCTTTAAGTTCGGCAAGCGCCGCTTCAAGGTTATCAACGCGCAAAGCAATATGTTGAATACCGCCGCGCCCGCCGTTTTTCTCAATGTATTTGGCAATGGGGCTGTCGGGTTCGGTTGCAACGAGCAATTCAATTTCGCCGTGTTCGTGGTCAGCTGTTGTGGGATAAAACGCCGTTGTAACTTTCTGGTCGGCAATGGTTTCTTCGCCGGCAGATTCCAAGCCCAACAATTTCCAAAATGCGCCGTCTGCCAAATCTGTTGACGCAATGCCGATGTGGTCTACACCCAAAATTTTAAACATATCGTAAGCCTCCCAAAATATTTTAATTTAGATTTTCCTAAAAACTTGTACGCGTTCACCCGTCGAAAGTTTTTTAATAGGCGGAGCATCTTCCAATTTTTCGCCGAAAACCATTTGCGCGACCAAATCCCAAGTGCCGGGCAAGTTGAAAATCTTTTTAACGTCTTCGTCAATCAGCATATTGTAATGTTGAATGTTGACGCCAAGTCCCAAATCTTCAAGCGCCGTCCAAATTGCAAACTGCAACATACCGTTGGCTTGTGCCGCCCAAATGGTAAAATTATCCTTGTAAGTCGGATATTTCTTTTGCATTTCGTAGATAGTATCGCTGTCTTCAAAGAATAAAATCGTACCGTAACCCGCCGCGAAACCGTCAAGCTTTTTTTGAGTATCGTCGAATTGGTCTTCGGGAACGATTTTTTTCAGCGCACTTTCGGTAATTTCCCAAATGTTTTCGTGGTGTTCTTTCATAGCAACGACAACACGCGCCGATTGCATATTGAAAGCCGACGGAACATCTTTAACCATACGCTCAACCGCCGCCATTATCTGCGATTCAAGCACGGGAATATTTTTGCCGAGCGCGTAGATACTGCGACGGTTTGTCACAGCCTCCGTAAAACTTCTCATTGAAAGTCTCCTTTCAGCTTAAAACATTAATCACCAAAAATATTATCTTTGTTGCCTTACGAAATTGCCGAACCATTCAGCGTTCATTCTTCTAAGAAAATGAGAGGTAACTTTTACGTTGTAATCTTGAACAACAGAATCCATGCCGAAATACGGACAAAACGCGGTATTATCTGAAGTCCAGTCTTCAACTTCGCCGGCGGGAAAAATTCTTTCGCAGAAGAAACAGCCGCACTTTTGGCTTTTCTGAATCGCGTCGAAATTGTTAAAAGATTTTTCGTGTGCGTCGTAAGTAGAAAGTTTTCTGTGAAGTGCAAGAATTTTCGCGTGACTTGTAAGTCCCATAATTTTACGAAGTTGCCTTTTACTGTTATTAATTAAACCTACTCCATTAACCCCTAAAAGCTAGCCACTAATTGACATTATCAATAAAATTTAAAATTTCTTCAGCAATTTTTTCGGGACAATCAATTTCCATTAAATGACGTTCGCCGCCAAGAATTACAGTTTTTGCATCTTTGGTATTCATTATTGCAAAAATACTGCTGTCAAAATGATCTTTGAAAAATAAATCTTCTGTGCCAAAAAGATATTCAATAGGAATTGTCATATTTTTAAGCGTTTCAATACAATCTTCTTTTGACTGCCAAATATGCTCAGTGAAATTTGCGGCGTAAGTTGGAACTATTGTAACGTCAATTTTGCCGACGGACGCCATTTCTTCCATTTTAATTTTCATACCTGTTTCAGGCTTACGCATTGCGGCGCGCATCATTGCTGACGGGTCTCCGCCTGTAAGTAAATTAAACCATTGATTGTCGTTTTGTTTGCAGACGTGCGGCGTTAAAAAGTAGCAAGCAAAAGTTTTCAATACTTCGGGATGATTTTTCACAAGATACCAACCCGGTACAGTGCCGTGACATTTTCCAACATAATGAAATTGATTTAAATTCATTGCCTGCGCGAAATTGTAAATGTCTTTACCCCATTGACGCGCCCAATTTATCGAGCCGTCAGAATTAAGTTCATCGCCTTTGCCGTCGAAACGCATTATTACGCCGTAAACGTGATATTTTTCAGCCAATTTTTCAACAACAGGCATAAAAGTATGAAAGAAAAACGCGCCGCAAATTATCACGTCAGAATTATTTTCGCCGCGTTCGCAGTAGGTAATTTCAACGCCGTTATTCAAAATTATATTTTTAGCTTCGCCTTTAATTTTATTTGCGTCCATAGTTTGAATATTCCTTGCTTATTTATGCATATCGCCGGATTTCAAAAAACGGGAATGGAAACTTAAAGCCTCGTC
>JAFSZS010000015.1 GCA_017455645.1 Selenomonadaceae bacterium
GCAATTCACGCCCCTTTCAATGGAACCCGTTCAAGTCAACGATGCCAACATTGGTTTAATTTTGGATGTACCGCTGCAAATTACCGTTGAGCTCGGGCGTACCAAAAAATCTATCAAGGAAATTCTGGAACTTTCCAACGGCTCCATTGTCGAGCTTGACAAATTGGCGGGCGAACCGGTAGAAATTCAAGTCAACGGACATTATTTGGCTAAGGGCGAAGTTGTTGTTATCGATGAAAATTTCGGCGTGCGTATTACTGAAATTGCCAGCCCCGCTGAACGCGCCAAAAAATTGAAATAGCTTAAATCTAAAAAAACTTGCCGATTTTTAATGTATAGTATATAATGCTAGGGAACATTTTCTAAAGAATTTACGGCGGTTTCTTTCAAAAATTCCGCAACGTATATTTTTATGAGGAGAGATGAATTATGGCAATAAGAGTGTTGGTCGTTGACGATGCAGCATTTATGAGAATGATGGTTAAAGATATTCTGACAAAAAATGGATATGACGTAGTAGGCGAAGCCGAAAACGGTATGAAAGCAGTAGAAAAATACAGCGAACTTCACCCGGATTTAACCACAATGGATATTACAATGCCGGAAATGGATGGAATTTCAGCAGTTAAAGCTATCAGAAAAATTGACCCCAATGCCAAAATTATTATGTGCTCCGCTATGGGACAACAAGCAATGGTTATTGAGGCAATTCAAGCCGGCGCACGTGATTTCATTGTTAAGCCGTTTCAGGCAGACCGCGTGCTTGAAGCAGTTCGTAAAGCTGTCGGCTGATGAAGCGGCACTTAAAAAATTTTTTGCCTGTTATTATCGCGCTTACGTTGACACTGATTTTTGGGACTGCAGAAGCGGTTGGCGGTTACCTTTCAAATTATGAAGAAGTTCAGCCTCAACCAACTGCAGTCTCCTGGTGGTCAACGCTTGCCTATCTTTTAAGTTTAGTTGCAATTTTCGCTGTCGTTATTGTCTTGGCGTATTTCACGGCTAAATTTATTGGCGGGCGTTTCAATGCGCGTATGACTACAGGCGGCGGCAGAATCCTTGAAAATTTGCCGTTGGCACCTAATCGCTCTGTCTGCATAGTTGAAATCGCCGGCAGAGTATTTTTGTTAGGTGTAGGCGAAAATATTTCCCTGCTTGCAGAAATTACCGACGATAATACAGTTGAAAATCTGCGCGAAAAAAATAAGGATATGTTCAATCAGGAATTTGGATCCTTTTCAGATTTAATACAAAAAATCCCGCCAATCTTTAAAAAAAAGTAGGGCAAATTCATATTGAAGGAGGCACAAAGCGGCTTGAATCGAAAATATTTTTTTTTATGTGTCATAGGAATTTTATTTGTGCTTTCCAATGTTGCAGGCGCAGAACCGCTAATCCCGCGCGTTAATCTGGAATTGGGCACGGCTGAAAATCCGCAAGACGTTTCTTCGACTTTGCAAGTTATCGCCCTGCTGACAATTTTAACAATCGTACCGGGTATTTTGGTTATGACAACTTCATTTGTGCGAATTGTTGTTGTTATAGGATTTTTGAGAAACGCGCTTGCAACTCAAAACGTCCCGCCCAATCAAGTAATTTTGGGGCTTGCAATGTTTATGACTTTTTACATTATGCAACCCTACTGGAGCGCGGCTAATGAGCAGGGTATTCAACCATATTTGGCGGGCGAAATTACGCAGGAAGAAGCACTGGAAAGAACGGTTGCGCCAATTCGTGAATTTATGTTCAGGCAAACGCGAGAATCAGATTTAGCGTTGTTTGTAAATTTATCTGACGCCGAAAGACCGGAAACGCAGGAAGACGTTTCAACTTTCGTATTAATTCCCGCGTTCATGATCAGCGAATTAAAAACCGGTTTTCAAATTGGCTTTATGATTTATGTACCTTTCATTGTCATTGATATGATTGTTGCAACAACGCTTATGTCAATGGGTATGATGATGTTGCCGCCGGTTATGATTTCAATGCCGTTCAAAATTTTGCTTTTCGTTATGATTGACGGTTGGCACTTGCTGATAAACTCGTTAATTGTAAGTTTCAGGTGATTAAAAATGTCAGGGGATTTGGTAATACAAATTGGGCAAGAGGCGTTAATGGTTGTGCTGATTATTTGCGCACCAATGTTGGGGCTCGGTTTAACCGTAGGCTTGCTTGTCAGTGTCTTTCAAGCAACAACTTCAATTCAGGAACAAACTTTGGCGTTCATACCAAAAATTATTGCGGTTTTTGTTGCAATTTTAATTTTTGGTCCGTGGATGCTTAGCATTATGGTTGAATTTTGCACGGGAATTTTTACAAATGTACCAATGCGAATTGGATAATCGGCAGGAGTCACGACTTTGACAGAGATTGATTTTTTTGATATTTATCAAGGGCAGTTGGCGGCGTTTTTGCTTGTCTTGACTCGTACCAGCGGGATTTTTCTAATTTCGCCTTTTTTTGGCAGTATGAATATCCCTGTACAACTTCGCGCAGGCACGGCAACTGCAATGGCGTTTGTAACTTTTCCGGTAATTGTTCAAAAAACCGTTGTAACTGCGCCGGACAATCTTTGGTTTTTCGCCGGTACGGTTTTGCAGGAATTATTTATTGGTTTTATGATTGGCTTTATCGCCTATGTAGCTCTTGCCGCAATTAATATGGCCGGAAAAATTATGGATATGCAAGTTGGTTTTTCCGTAGCAAATGTCATGGATCCGACTTCCGGTCAGCAATCCCCGCTTATCGGAAGTTTTCTTTATAATTTGGCGATAATTTATTTTTTGGTTGTCAACGGGCACCACGTGATTATTTCCGCGCTGATTGAAAGTTTTAACAGAATCCCGCTTGACGGGCTGATTTGGAATGAAGCATTGACAAGTTTTATCGGCGATTTAACCGCGGGTGTTTTTCTCGTTGGAATGAAAATTGCAATGCCCGTAACTTTTTCGATTTTGCTTGTTAATGTCGGAATGGGAATTTTGGCGCGCACAATGCCGCAAATGAATATTTTTGTTGTCGGTATTCCAATGCATTTGATGATTGGTACTTTTATGTTGACAATGTTGCTGCCGTTTTTCTTTTTATTTATGGATACAGTTTTTAATGACATGTACGCCAATATTACAAACGCGCTTAAACTTATTTCCCCCAACCCCTAAATTTGGACGTGATTTTTTATGGATTCTGAAAAAAAATTTCCCCTACTCCCTACTCCCTATTCCCTATCCCCTAAATTCGACTTGCAACTTTTTGCAGAGGGCGGCGACAAGACAGAAGAACCTACAGATAAAAAACGCCGCGACGCAAGGAATAAAGGGCAGGTTGCACGCAGTCAAGAATTAAACGCCGCCTTTGTACTTTTGGCGGGATTTTTCTTTTTGAAAATTTTGTGGGAATATATTTACGAAAATATCGCCGAGTACTCCGCGTATATTTTTGCAAATTTGGCAACTGCCAGCGTTACCACTGAAGCGGTTATGGAAATTTTTTTTGGAATTATAATTTTGTTGGTGAAAACCGCCTTTCCAATTATGCTGGGGATTATGGTTTTCGGCTTGGGAATAAGTTTTTATCAAGTAGGCTTTGTCATTTCAACAGAAAAATTGGAGCCGAAATTGGACAACCTCAACCCTATTAACGGCTTCGGCAGAATTTTTTCAAAACGTTCACTTGTCGAGCTTTTTAAATCGCTTTTCAAAATTATAATCATTGGATTTTTTTTGTACCTGTATTTGAAGGATGAAATTCCCTTCATGCCGTATTTCATTTATTACGATTTACCTTACAGTTTGGCGGAAGTTGCAGACAAAATTTTTACAATGGCTTTTCAAGTTATCGGCGTCATAATGGTACTTGCCGCGGCTGACTACGCTTACCAAATTTGGCAAACTACACAAGATTTGATGATGACGAAACAGGAAGTTAAAGACGAATACAAACAAACTGAAGGCGACCCGCAAATTAAAGGTAAAATTAAACAAAAACAACGCCAAATGGCAATGAGCCGAATGATGCAGGAAGTTCCCAAGGCTGATGTTATCGTTACCAACCCTACACATTTTGCGGTTGCTTTACTTTATGAAAAGGGAATGTCCGCCCCAAAAGTTTTGGCGAAAGGTCAAGATTTGGTTGCTCAAAGAATTAAAAATATTGCTCGCGAAAACAATATTGCTATCGTAGAAAATAAACCTTTGGCGCGCGCGCTTTTTGACACTGTCGAAATTGGCGGCTTCGTGCCGGAGTCATTATATAAAGCTGTAGCGGAAGTTTTGGCTTACGTCTACAAACTCAAACATAAAAAATTTGCTAAATAAAAATTTTCAGTAGAAGGGAGAAATTTCAATGGCTGTACCTGAAGGAAGTTTGCAAGACAATTCGTCAGTAATAGGCTCGTTTATACAAAGATAC
>JAFSZS010000016.1 GCA_017455645.1 Selenomonadaceae bacterium
AGCGGAAGATTAACCCTAGCCGCCTCTATGTGAGCTTGCGCCCGCGTCCTGCAGTAGTCAACCGCGTCCGTAGCTTGAATGATTTTTATTGCGGCGTCGACGTTTCCACCAGTCGTGACGATTGCCTTTAAGGTCGAAGCCTGGTCGCTGACTTCAAGGGCACGAATCTCCGGAAGAGTTATCACGCCGCTTTTTAAATCGCCGCCCAACGCCTTACCTGTAATATTTTCTTCGCCAAAAAAATCAAGTAAATCGTCAACAATCTGAAACGCTAAGCCGAGGCTTGTACCGTAATTTGCCAAATTTTCAATTTCAGAATTTTTAAGTTCAGAAACAAGCCCGCCGAGTCTGCAACAAGTTGAAAGAAAAAAAGCCGTCTTTAAATCAATGCGGCTGTAATATTCAGTTAAAGTTGGAATTTTAAAAAGTGCGCGGTCTTGCATAATTTCGCCAATGCACAAATTTTTTACAAGTTTGGAAAGAATCCCGCTCACTTCATCGCCGTAATTATTTTCTGCAACAAGTTGAAACGCCTTTGCAAAAAGAAAATCGCCTACCAAAACTGCAATTTGCGCGCCGTAAATTGAATTTAAAGTTTCTGCGCCGCGTCTTTTTTTTGCGCCGTCCAAAATATCGTCGTGAACAAGGCTTGCGGTATGAATAAGTTCAAGCGCGGTTGCAAGCGGCAAAAGTTTTTCATTGGAGCAAATTTTTTTGGTATGTGCGCAAAGTAAAAATAATTTTGGGCGAAGTCTTTTACCGCCGCTGATTAACGGCGTGCAAATTTCTTTTATAAATTCGTCGTCGCTTATTGCTTTTTCCAAAAAAAATTCCAGCTCCCGCAAATCTTCAGTGTAACTTGTTGCAGATATGAAATTCAAAAATCTCACCTATTTCTAATTTTTTTAGGGATAAGGTTTATTTGTCAACTGCAAAAAATTAAAAAAAAGAAGTTGGCGCACAGGACGTGCGCCGCCCGCGCAAATCGCACGGATGCGATTTCAGCGGGCTGTTTCTTTCTTTGCTAAGCGTTTCTTTCTTTGCGCCAAAGAAAGAAATGCGTTTAAATAGAAAAAAATTTGTAAAAAAATAAAAATTTCTGCATTTAGTAGAGAAATTTTAAACTTGCAAATCTTAATTCGCTAAGTTGAATCAGCTTGTAACCAATCGCCGAGCCGTAAAGTTCGCTGTACTTTTCACGGCACTGCAAAACGCGCTTCACATAATTTCTTGTTTCGTCATAGGGAATTGCATCAATATCAGAAAAATTTTCGTCCCAGCCGTTTTCTTTAATCCAGTGTTGAACATTGCCGCGCCCCGCGTTGTAAGCCGCCAACGCCAATATGTCATTGCCAAAAAATTCGTCCTCAAGTTCCGCCAAATACCAAATCCCGTACTTGATATTTTTTTCGCACTCGTGCATTTCGGAAATTGACGGCGGATTTTCATTCAAACAAAAAGCAATCCACGCGGCAGTTTCCGGCATAAGTTGCATTAAACCGACTGCGCCGCTGCCGGAGCGTGCATCGTCGTGAAAATTACTTTCGACTTTCATAACCGAGACAGCCAAAAATCTGTCAACTTGATAATTGCGGGAATATCTTTCAATTTCTGCGCGGTACGGGAAGGGATACAAAACTTTTTTCTGCGTGGAAGGGAAATTAACCACAGCGTAAACCGCCGCGCAAATTATAATTATAAATACCAAAAATCTTTTTATTGAAAATCTTCTTCGTCTACGCAAATGAACGCCCCCTTACCAATCGACCTTTCAAAGCTGCGCGAACTTGTTGGCGAAGAAATGAAGTACCCCTTTTGTTGTTAATGACAACGTCGGCGCGTTCCTTAATTTCTTCGGGGGACATTTGAGCATTGACGCGGGCGACGGCTTGTTGCTGGGTAAGTTTATCGCGTTGAATAAGCCGCCACATTTGTTTAGTGCGTCCAACATAAACCGCCCAAATTTCGTCAAATAAAAATTCCCAGCCCGCCTCAAATAACAGCGGCACTTCAACTACAGCAATTTCTGTACCTTTAGCCGCGCACTTTTCCAAAAAATCTCTTGCCGCGTTCAGCAGTACCGGATGCGCCACTGAATTTATCCATTCGCGCTCGTCGGGGTGATTGAAAATAATTTCGCCGATAATTTTTTTATTGAGCAAGCCGTCAACTGCAACAATGTACTTGCCGAAATGTTGTACGTACGTTTCGTAAAGTTCGCCCGCCGGTTCCAAAAGTTCGTGCGTAATTTCGTCAATATCTAAAGTTTGTGCGCCGAATTTTCTTAATTCAAATGAAACTGCAGATTTGCCGCAAGCTATGCCGCCGGTTAAGCCAATGATAAGCAAGAGAAAATCTCCCCTTCGCCGAAATTTTAGGGAATAGTGGGTAGTGATTAAGGAATAGTTTTTTTTAGCACTAATCCCTTTGCCCTATTCCCTATTCCCTATTTTAAAGCCGTTGTCAATTTTTTCAATACGCCGCTCTTTCAGCAAGTGCCCAATCGCACGTTTGAACGCCGCCTTGCTAATTTTAAATACCGCGTAAATTTCTTCAGGCTCGCTTTTATCGTGCAATGAAATTTTGCCGCCGTGTTCCTGCATATATTTGAAAATTTTTTCAGCATCAGAATTCATTGCATTTTCGATTGTTTCTCTCAAAGAAGCGTCAAGCCTGCCGTCTTCACGAACAAAAGTTACTCGCGCAGTTACAACTTCGCCAACTTTCAAAAAGCGCGGCATTTCTTTTTTGACGATAAAAACTATATATCTTTCCTTGCTGAAAAGAAACGCGCCTGCCTCTGTGATATTATAAATTGCGCCGGTAACTTTGTCGCCGATTTTTACATTTTGCGCGGGCAATGACGCACGCCGAATTTCATCAAAAACTTTCATTGAAGTTGCAAGCCTGCCGCTTTTATCTGTGTAAAGTTTAGCCCAAACAACGTCATTAACTTGCGGGCGTCCGACCATTTCAGCGAAAGGCATAAAAATTCCGCGCTCCGCTCCAACTTCCAAAAACGCGCCGTCTTTTGTAACATTTAAAATTTTCAGCCGCGCAATTTGCCCGACTTTCATTTTTGGTACGCGCATTGACGCGGTTAATTTTTTTTGGGGGTTAAGATATAAAAAAACTTCGACAATATCGCCGATTTTAACTTCAGCCGTTTGTTGGTTTTTGTGAAGTAAAATATCGTCGCTTGAATTGCCCGTGCCCGCGTCAAGGAACGCGCCGAAATCACTTTGACGCACAACTTTTAATTTGGCAACCGTCATTGGTTTAAGTTCAAAATTATCCTTCATAATTTGTAATTTCCGCGTCTCCCCAAAGTTTTTCAAGTGCATAATATTCGCGGTTTTCGTTTTTGAAAATGTGTACAACAACATCGCCGTAGTCAAGCAAAATCCATTCGCCCTCGTGGTAGCCTTCCTTGTGGCTGAAATGAATTTTTTCTTTGTCAAGTTCTTCTTCGACGTTGTCAGCAATGGCGCGGACTTGGGTAGCCGTGGGCGCGTTGCAAATTACAAAATAATCTGTCGAAAACATTAAGCCGCGCATATCCATAATAATAATATTGCCGGCTTTTTTACCGTCCGCCGCTTTACAAATTTTTTTCGCAAGTTCCATAGTCTCCAAAATAATCACTCCTTCTTTAGGGGAAAGGGGAAAGGGGAAAGTGAAAAGTTTTAAAATATCTAATCCCTTTCCACTTTCCACTCTCCACTCTCCACTTTTCACTCTTCACTCTTCACTCTTCCCTACTCTTCCTCGTCGGGATTAACAATTTCTTCTGAAATATCTTGAACAGGGAAAAGTTCCTGCATTTTAATATCAATTTCTTGCAAATTCGGCTCCCAAATACCGAGCTCATTTTCTCTGCCGGGCAACATTACGGTAGTTGGCGGGTCGCTGCTCATTCTGCGCACAACGTTAGCAAGGTGCGCCGAATCAAAAATTTCTGCGCTTGTGTCAATTTTATTTCTGAAAATATCTGCAATAGCCGGCAATTTTGGTATTGTATCAAGTTGCAGTACTTTTGCATAGAAGGCTTTAAAAAATTTTTGTTGCCGCTGAACTCTGCCGACATCGCCCAATTTTTCACTTTGATAACGCAAATATTTTTGGGATTCTTCGCCGTTCAAATGTTGGTAACCTTGCCCCAAATGAATTTCCAAGCCGGATTCAGGGTCTTCATAATCCATATTTTCTTCAACGTAAATATCAACGCCGCCGAAAATGTCAACCAATTCTGCAAAAGTTTGCATATCAATTATAACATACTGATGAATAGAAATACCGAGCAAGCCGGAAATGTGACGCACAATTAAACTTGCGCCGCCCCACGTGTACAAAGAGCCGACGCGCCCGGCGGATGAATCAGCTGAAACCCAAGTATCACGCGGAATTGAAATTAATCTGGATTTTCCCGTATCATTTGAAAAACTCAAAAGTAAAATTGTATCAGCTTCGCGCCCGCCGTTTTCGCCGTCGTCAATCCCCAAAATTAAAATATTCGTGTAGCCGTCAAATTTCGGGTCAACTTCGCCGGTACGTGCAATTCGGCGTTCGTTGTAGCCGTCGTACATGGAGCTGAATTCATCATAAACGCGGCTTGAAATGTTGTAAACTCCCAAGCCCACAAATAAAGTTGCAGTGCAAATTAAAATTATGACAACGCACATAAAAATACCGCGAAAGAGTTGCCGCCTTCGCCTGCGTTTTAAATTTTTGCGTTTCTTTTCTATGTTATCTTGAGTTGTATTTGCCATTTCAGCCACTGCTCGCTTTTAGCAATAGAATTTTATTTTTGTTGCAAAAGTAAAAAATTTCGTGCGTCGATAGTGTCGGGGTGAACCAAAGATTTTTTTTGTACCACGAAAATTATTGATTCGTCAAGTGCCTTTAAAATAATTTCGTCAAGATTTTGTGAAGTTTCGGCAAAGTTGCGCAATTCGTCAACGCCGGGATAATTTCTGTTCGGCTCAATCATATCTGCGAAATAAATAATTTTATCAAGCGGCGTCATATTTCTTGCGCCTACTGTATGACGGTAAATCGCTTGAATAATTTCTGAATCGTCAACGCCGTAAATTTCGCTAACCATTTTTGCGCCAATGTAAGAATGCAAAAGTAGCGGCATAGAATTTTCAACTTCGCCGATTTTTATACCGCGCTTAACTGCTTCGGCGGGAAGTTCGGAATTTTCAAATTGGCGGGCGCAATCGTGCAAAAGTCCTGCAATGTACGCTTTATTTTCGTCAACGCCGAATTTTTTTGCAAGTTTAACGGCGGTATTTGCAACGCCGATTGAGTGAGCAAATCTTTCTTTTTTCAAACGCCGCTGAAGTTCTCGGCGCATTTCGTCAACCGTCATTTGTCAGCCGCTCCTTTTTAAGACCGTTTTAAGTACGCCTGTAGAGTTCGTTTACAATTTCTAAATATATTTTTCTTTGTTGTGCCAAAGAAGGCAACGTGCAATTTACGCCGACACTTTCTATTTGTAAAAATTACCTAAGAGAAATTTATCAGACGTAAAAATTTAAGCCGATTTAAAAATGTAGTGAGACAGTTTTAAATAGCCCTGTCGCGCGTTGAGAGGCTCGTAGCGCGTCGATTTCGCCTTGACTAAGGAAAAGTATCAGCCGCGCAAATTCAAGCCGTTTTAAGGCAAATACAGGCGTTCTTTGAAAATATATTCCTCGACAACTTCAGGAACCAAATATTTTATCGAACGCCCGGCTTTGACTCGCTCGCGCAATTCTGTTGAAGAAATTTCCAACTCGGGCGAAATAATTTGGTGAATGTGCGCCATACCCTCCGCGCCGAAAAATTTTTGTAATTCGTCAAGATTAACTTCAACGCCGGGGCGCGCCGCCGCTATGAAATGTACTTTTTGAACCAATTCCTGCGCCTTGTGCCATTTGTATAAATCCGCCATGGAGTCCGCGCCGATTATGAAAAATAATTCCGTACCCGCGCCGAATTTTTTATTTAGCGCGTCGATTGTGTCCAGCGTGTAAGATAACCCCTCGCGCAGAAATTCCATTGGCGATACTTGGAAAAATTTATTTGACTGCGTTGCAAGGTAAGTCATCATTAAGCGGTGAACTTCCGGCGTTATATTTTTTTCGACTTTGTGCGGAGGCTTTGCCGCGGGTATGAATAATACTTCGTCCAATGTAAAAATTTCTCGCGCAGATTCAGCCATTGACAAATGCCCAAAATGTATTGGGTCAAAAGTGCCGCCCATTATTCCGACTTTCAAAATTTACACCAGCCTTAAAATAAATCTTAAAATCAAAGTAGTTACCAAAATTGCGAAACCTGCGCGAGCATAATCAATAAAATCATGCTGCCCTTTGTCAGTTTGTAAATAATTGCTGATTGTCTTGACGTAACCAAAAATTTTAGTCACTATTCACTACTACCTACTCCCTATTCCCTAGCTCCCTTAGC
>JAFSZS010000187.1 GCA_017455645.1 Selenomonadaceae bacterium
ACTCCCTATTCCCTATTCCCTACTCCCTATTCCCTAAACCTTGTGCATTGCGTCAAAAATATCTTGGTGTTGCGTTTTAATTTCTACGCCAATTTGTTCGCCCTGCGCTTTTAATGCCGCCTGTAAATCGACAAGCCGAATTTTAGTTTCGTTCGCCTCTGCAAACAAAATCATATTGAAAAAGCCGTTCAAAATATTTTGGTTGATACTTAAAATGTTCACGTCATTATCGGCAAGAATTTTTGTAACCGCAGCAATAATTCCGACGCGGTCTTTGCCCACAACAGTAATAACCAATTTCATAAAAAATCACCTCGCCGCGTAATATAACATAACCTTGACACGGCGGCAACTTTATTGCAAAATAAGCCGTAAAAATTTTTAGGGGGAGATAACTTTGAAAAAAATATTTCTGTTGGCGGCGATGCTTATGACGCTTTTAACTTGTACAGCCTTTGCCGCGCAAAATTCCTACAACACTACCAAAGTTGTATTAATCAGCGGCGCGGAATTTAAAACCAAAGATTATTACAAAATCGTTGAAAAAAATCTCGGTACAAAAACTAAAACTGCGTACGAATGCGGCGACGAAATTCAGCGCAGTTATCAAATGTTTATGATGGACAGATACGATATTGGCGAAGATAAACCGCGTAAACAAGATATGATTGACTTTGCCGAGCGCAACAGTTACAAAAATGTTGTCTTTATAATTTTGGATGAAAATATTGACACACACTCTCACGGAAAACACAGCGAAAAGATACGCAGTACAATTCAAATGGACGCCTATTTGGTAAGCAACGACCGAATTGCTGATTTTGCAACCACAAGTCAAGAATTTACTTCAAAGGCAAGCAACCTTCGCGCACGCCGCGGAGCCTTTGAAAAATGCCTCAAGGAAGTTGCAAACGTTATGAATTTGTACTGATAAGGGTTAAGGATTAAGGATTAAGGGCTGGGGATTTTTTCCCTAGTCTTTTTTGTTGCAATAAAAAAACGGCGTCCAATCTGAACGCCGCCGTAAAAAGTTTATTCGATTGAAAATTATTCTTCTGAAGTGTAAAGCGTGTAAGTCAAGCCGAAGCCGACAGCCAACGCTACCAGATAAAGACTAAAGACTAAAGACTAGGGATTAAGGGCTGGGGGAATTTTTCCCCGGTCTTTTTTGTTGCAATAAAAAAACGGCGTCCAATCTGAACGCCGCCGTAAAAAGTTTATTCGATTGAAAATTATTCTTCTGAAGTGTAAAGCGTGTAAGTTAAGCCGAAGCCGACAGCCAACGCTACCAAGTTTACAATGATGTACTGTAAAATTTGTCCGTTCATGTAAAGGAGCATACCGGGAAGAACCGTAATACCCATACCTGTACCGGCAAGACCCATAAAGCTTGAAAGTGCGCCGCCCGCCGCGCCGCCGCAGCAACCATATACAAACGGTTTCATAAGGCGGAGGTTAATACCGAAAATCGCCGGTTCAGTAATTCCCAAGAATGCAGGAACTGTTGACGAAATGTAAAGTGCACGTTTTTTGCCGTCACGAGTTTTGAGTGAAACAGCCAACGCCGCGCCACCTTGTGCAATCGTCGCGCAGGTGATAATAGCATTGA
>JAFSZS010000188.1 GCA_017455645.1 Selenomonadaceae bacterium
GCGTCACTTTTGGAAAATTTGCCGAATGATTACACTGATGAAAACGGTATGCAGCAACCGCAAGGCGCGATAGTTGCGATTGACCCCAAAAACGGTTATGTTAAGGCAATGGTAGGCGGGCGAGGCACTGACCAATTTAACCGCGCCGCTCAAGCCGAAAGACAACCCGGCTCTGCTTTTAAGCCGTTCGTTTTTGCCGCCGCGCTTGAAAACGGTTTTACGCCTGATACAATCATTGAAGATAAGCCTATTAACATTGACGGTTGGCAACCTCAAAATGATTCGCGCAGATTTAGCGGCGCAGTTCCAATGCGTACCGTTGCAACTTTTTCAATGAATGTTCCGACTGTAAGAATTGCACAAAGTTTAGGAATGGACACAGTTATTTATTACGCACAACAAATGGGTATTACAACTTTTGTAATGGATGGCGCGGTAAATGATAGAAATTACGCTTCTTCACTGGGCGGCTTGACGCGCGGCGTTACACCTTTGGAAATTGCAAGCGCGTATTGTACTTTTGCAAATGGCGGTATTCACATTCCCTACACTGTTATTACAAAAGTTTTGGACAGGAACGGACACATTTTGGAAGAGGCGCACCCCGACGGCGTTGCAGTCATTACGCCCGAAAGTGCGGCAGATTTAACCAGTATGCTTGAAGACGTTGTAAACAAAGGCACAGGTAAAGGCGCGCAAATTGGACGCCCCGCCGCCGGTAAAACCGGTACAACTTCAGATTATAAAGATGCGTGGTTTGTAGGTTACACGCCGGATTTGGTTGCTTCAGTTTGGATTGGCAACGACGACAACACCACAACCAACGGGATTATGGGCGGCACAATTCCCGCTGCTACTTGGGCAACGTTTATGAGCCGCGCGCTTGAAAATGTTCCCGTGCATGATTTTGACGATTTGGTAATTGAACGCCGCGCCCCTGTAGCTCCGCCGCCTCCTGCGCGAGTTGAAACACCGGCTCCAAGTTACAATGACAATTATTATTATGAACCGGAGCCGCGTTATCATTCAGATTATTATGAAGAAACTTCTCCTACTTACAATTATAACTATGACGAGCCCACTTACAACGAGCAGGAAAAAACTTACAACGATTATAACGACTACAATTACAACTACAACGATTCAAATTATAACGATTCAAATTACAATGATTCAAATTATAACGATTCAAATTACAATGATTCAAATTATAACGATTCAAATTACAATGATTCAAATTACAACGATTCAAACTACAACGACTCCAACTATAACGATTCAAATTACAACGATTCAAACTATAACGATTCAAATTACAATGACTACAACTATAATGATTCAAATTACAGCGACTACAACTATAACGATTCAAATTACAATGATTCTAACTACAGCGATTCTAACTACAGCGATTCTAACTACAGTGATTATAATGATTCAAACTATAATGACTACAACGATTCAAATTACAGCGATTCAAATTACAGTGATTCAAATTACAGTGATTCAAATTATGATGATTATGATACTCCTTCGCCCGGCGATGACGTTTCAAAAGGGCGTTGATTAAAAAATTTTTACAAGGGAGAGAATTAAAATGGTAAAACTTTTTGTAAGCGACCTCGATGGCACAATGGTAATTTCCGGCAAAAATCCTTCAGAAAAAAATATTGCCGCCGTGCAAAAAATGATTAACGCCGGAATTACAGTAACAGTTGCAACAGGCAGAATGTACCGCGCCGCCCTTCCAATAGCAAAGGCGTTGGGGATTGAATTTCCAATTATCACTTACAACGGCGCACTGATTAAATCTGTCAAAGGCGAAATTTTGCACAGCGATTATTTCCCGACTGATTTACTTTTGGCGGTTACAAAGTTTTTTGAGAAAAATAATTGGTACGTCCACAATTACAGCGACGACGAACTTTTTATACCTTTCAGAAGTCCTTTTACCGAATGGTACGAAACAACTCAAAGAGTGCAGGCGCAAATAATCGGCTGGGAGGGAATGCTCCAAAAAACAGAAAGAGTTTGCAAACTTTTGGCGATTAATGAAAGTGCCGAGGAAAATATGCGCCGCGAAAAAATGTTACTTGCTGAATTTGAAGGCAAAATTGAAATTACAAAGTCACATCCGCGAATTATGGAAATAATGTTGCCGGGCGTTTCAAAGGCGGCGGCTATAAAAATTCTTGCACAGAAATTGGGAATTGAACGTTCTGAAGTTATGGCGATAGGCGACAGCGATAATGATTTGGCAATGTTGCAAGCCGCCGGACAAAGTATCGCAATGGGCAACGCTACAGACGAAGTTAAAAAATCCTGCAACTTTTTAACTACCGGCTGCGAAGAAGACGGCGTAGCTTACGCGGTAGAAAAATTTGTTTTGGGCGGAAGTGCTGAATGAGCAGTAAAATTACCCCTACGGTTGAAGGCGGGCTCTTAACGGCAATAGCTGTAATTTTGGGGCTCGTCTCAACTTTTTTACCGGTTATCGGCTTGTTTGTGGAATTTTTTTGCGCCGTGCCAATCGTAGTTTTGACAGTGCGGCAAGGCGCGGGCAAAGGTTTTGTGGCGTTAACAGCGTCATTTTTAATTTTGACAATGTTTATCGGTCCGCTGCTGTCAATGCGAATTGCTTTAAGTTTTGGAATTTGCGGGCTTGTACTCGGCTGGTGCATTTCAAAAAATTTCGACGCCGTGAAATGTTTTGTTGCAACTTTTATAACCGCGTTTTTCGCGCAGATTGCAGCGATTCTGATTTTAACTTTCGTAATGGGAATAAATGTAATGGACTCCGAACTTTCAAGCGTGCAGGAAATGTTCAATGAAGTTTTCAAAACTTACGAAGAAGCGGGCGTTGACAAGCAGGCGATTGAACAAATACGCGAGCAAGTTGCGCCGACGCTGAAACTTATGAGTTACTTACTGCCGTTTCTTTTGGCGTTAATGGGCTTGATAAACGCGGCAATTTGTTATTTAACTTCAAAATGGATTTTTCCGAAATTGCGAATGAAATTTGTTGAGCCAATGCCGCCCTTTGCAGAGTGGCGATTCCCCAAAATTTTTCTGTATCTTGCAGCCTTTTCAACAATCGGCGTATATTGGGGCAGTTCGCGCAGTTGGGATTTGCTTTACACAATTTCAATCAACGTACAATTTTTTTCAATGTGCGCGGCGTTTGTGCAGGGCTTATCAGTACTTTCTGCGGTTGCCGACAAATATAATTTGGGGAAATTTTGGCGGCGCGTATTTTTTATAATGTCAATTTTAAATATGTTGCTGATTGTAATTGTATCTTTTACCGGCTTGTTTGATATGGTTTTTGACTACAGAAAAAAATTTGACGAAAACGAAGACTGAATTAAAAATTTTTTTGTTAGTAAAAGCGAAAACGCGGCGTCCACGGATGGACGCCGACGCGTTGTGAATCGCGTGATGCGATTCAACGCGGTAGAAAAGCACTTTTCTTTTGTTACTTTTCTTTTTTGCGACTGAAAAAGAAAAGTAAATTTAAACAATAAAAAAACTTAAACTGAAATAAAAAAAAAGCTAACCCCCTAAACAAAGAAAGGCGGTGACGAAGTGCCAAAAAATTTATCGTCGTGGATGGACTTGGCAATAGAATTAGGAATAATTTTTATAATGGTAATAATTTTTTCGCAGTACAACAGATATTTGGCGGCGGCAGCCTTGGTAGTTTGGCTGGCGTTGGCTTTATTTTTGTGGGAGCGTCATACCGAGCGCAACAAAAGATTTTTGGAGTACTGCGAAAACGTCGTTGGCAGCGGTCAAGAATTTATGCATTACGCCGTTGTAAATATTCCGCAGGCAATTATGGTTGTCAATGAACAGGGCAAATTGGAATGGTGCAACGATTTAACCAAAAATTATTCCAACAAAGAACCGGAACACGGCGAGCTTGTAAACGAATTTTGGGAAGGAATTTTAAACGAGGGAATTTTGGAATTTACGCCGGAAGAAGAAATTAATTTGCTGAAGAGCGGTAAATATGTTGTCAAGACCAAGAAAAAATTTGTATCTGAAGACGGCGAAACAGTGGAAACCGAGCATTACTTTCAAGTTATCTATCGTCAACTGCGCACAAAATTTCCCTACCCAAAATTGATTGTGCTTTTCGCGCAGGAAATTACAGTTTATGAAAATTTAAAAACAGAATACGCGCAAAGCCGGACAGTTTTAATGTACGCGCAGATTGATAACTTTGATGAAATTATGCAGGGCTTAAACGAAACTGAAAAAGCGTCGTTAATGCTTGCGATAAACGGCGAGCTTGAAAAGTGGATTAATGATTTATCCGGCTTTATGCAACGCGTTTCTGAAGATTTATTTGTTATAGTTTTGGAACAAATTGCACTGCAAAAGGCGATTGATTCAAAATTTGGGATTCTGGATAAATTCCGGCAGATTATCAGCAAAAACGGTATACCGGCTACTTTGTCAATGGGCGTTGCGGTTGCTGAAAAAAATCCAACCGAACAATCTATGACAGAATTGGGCAAGCAGGCGCGGGAAAGATTAAACGCGGCACTTGCACGCGGCGGCGACCAGGTTGCAATTAATATCGAAGGCAAGCCGCAATACTTCGGTGGGCGTGCAAAGGCTGTTGAAAAACATAACAGAGTTAGGGCGCGTGTTACTGCAAATTCAATTCGTGAACATATGGAAGCGGCTGACGAAATTTTTGTAATGGGACACGTGCGGGAAGACTTCGACGCCTTCGGAGCGGCTATTGGCGTTGTGGTTATGGCGTTGCACATTAAAAAGCCGGTGCATTTGGTTTTGAGTAATTCCACTGACAGTATTGAAAAAATTCTTGACCAATTCAGAAAAGATAAGGCTGACACTTACAAAAATTTATTCGTGCGCGTCGGCGATATTAATATTCAAAGTTCAATCAAGCCGCTGCTTTTTGTTGTCGATACGCACATTCCCTACCTTACAGCCGCGCCAAATTTGCTTGAAATAATTCCCGACGTGATTGTTATTGACCACCACAGAAGGAGCGATAAAGTTATAAAAAATCCCGTGCTTTTCTATCACGAGCCGTCCTCAAGTTCGGCTTCTGAAATGGTTACAGAATTGTTAATGTACTTCGATGAAAAAGTTAGGATAGGAAAATTGGCGGCAACCGCTTTATATTCGGGTATTGTTGTCGATACAAAATCTTTCGTGGTTCAAACGGGTATTCGCACTTTTGACGCGGCGGCTTACCTTAGACGCAACGGCGCGGATCCTGTTATTGTGCGTGAATTATTTATGGCGGATTATGAAACGACGGTTGCACTTGCCAAGGCGAAGGCGCAATCTGTTTACTACGAGGGCGGGCTTGTAGTTGCAACAATGCCTACACTTATTCCAAACATTCAAGCTATTGCAGGGCAAGCCGCGGACGCACTTTTGACTATTGAAAGTGTACGAATGACGATAATTCTTTTCCAAATGAAAGATGACGTTGTTGGAATCAGTGCGCGTTCGAGCGGCAATTTAAATGTTCAAGTGATTATGGAGCAATTTGGCGGCGGCGGTCATCAAATGGTTGCAGGCGCGCAGGTTAAAAATTCAAACATTCTTGATTTGAAAGAACAAGTTGTAGCGGTTGCGAAAAAATATATTGCAGACGCTGACAAGGAGAGCGAAGTTTAGGGAATAGTGGGTAGTGAATAGTGGGTAGTGGATAGTGGGTAGTGGATAGTGGGTAGTGGATAGTGGATAGTGGGTAGTGAATAGTGAATAGTGAATAGTTTTTTCTACTCCCTATTGGCTACTCCCTACTCCCTAATGTCGACTGAAAGGAGAAATTTTTACGATACATAAATTTAAACAGGGCGAAGATTTTATTTTACTGGACGTAAACAGCGGCGCGGTTCACATTGTCGACGAAATGACTTTTGATATTTTGGATATTTTTAACGGCGAAAATGACGCTGAAACCTGCGCGAAACTTTCAAATAAATATTCAGCCGAAGAAATTGCAGAGGTACTTTCTGAACTGCATGAACTGATTGACGCGGGCGAACTTTTTTCAGACGATATAAACGTTCCGCCGACTTTCAGAAGTTTTGGGATTGTGAAAAGTCTTTGCCTTATGGTCGCGCAGGACTGCAACCTCCGCTGTAAATATTGTTTCGGCGATGAAGGCACTTACGGGCACCGCGCAATTATGACTGAAGAAATTGGGCGGGCGGCTGTAGATTTCATTATAAAAAATTCCGGATTGCGTAAACATTGCGAAATTGATTTTTTCGGCGGCGAACCGCTTTTAAATTTCAAAACTGTTAAAGCCGTAACTGAATACGTCCGCCAACGTGAAATTGAAACCGGCAAAATTTTTAAGTTGACTTTGACAACAAACGGAATGCTGCTTGACGATAAAAAAATTTCGTGGCTGAATGAAAATAATATTTCGCTTGTACTTAGTTTGGACGGGCGGGAAAAAGTTCATGACGCAATGCGCCCCGATATTTCCGGCAAGGGCAGTTACAGCCGCGTTGTAAAAAATTTTCAAAATTTGGTTGAAAGTCGAGGCGGCGATAACTATTATCTGCGCGGCACTTACACCAACAAAAATTTAGATTTTACAAATGACGTTATCAGCTTGTATGACGCGGGCTTTGATATTCTTTCGCTGGAGCCGGTAGTTTTGAAAAATTCGCCGCTTGCACTCACTGAAGAAAATCTGCCGCGTATCTTCGAAGAGTACGATAAACTTACTGAAACTTATTTGAATTACCGCAGGGAAGGCAAGGGCTTTTTCTTTTTTCATTTTAATGTTGACTTGTCAAACGGTCCTTGCGTTGCCAAAAGATTATCAGGTTGCGGCGCAGGGCACGAATATTTTGCAGTGGCTGAAAACGGCGATTTATACCCGTGTCATCAGTTCGTCGGGCGCGGCAAGTACAAACTCGGAAATGTTTTTGACGGCGTCGAAGATTCGGCTAAACATTGGACAAAATATTTTCGTGAATCGCACGTACTGAATAAGCCGAAATGCAAAGATTGTTGGGCGAAATATTTTTGCAGCGGCGGCTGTCACGCCAACGCAGATTTATTTCACAATGACATTAGGCAACCTTATGAAATTGGCTGTGAAATTCAGAAAAAGCGGCTTGAGTGCGCAATTTATGTACAGACAAAAATTTTGGAAGAAAATTAATTTAACGGCGGCGAAATTAAACGCCGCTTTTTTATTTGCACTAAAAAATTATCTGCCTGAAGAACCGGTGTTTACATTTAATCATTTGCGTTCAAAATCTAAAAAAGGAAGTTATTGGTATCACTGTTTCACGAATGATGAAAATTTTCACCGATTTTATACACGCCTTCAAGATTATATTGAGCTTTTACGCGCGGCAAAAGGTATAATTTCGGCAGATTTTAGCCTGTATCGTGATTATCCTGAATATGTACTAATTGATAATTGCCGTCATAATCGAATGGTAGATTATGCACTTCAGCAGGCGGGAATACCAATGATACCGACGGCAGGATTTGCAGGCGAATCTTCGTGGGAATGGTGTTTTGACGGCTTGCCAAAAAATTCTACCGTTGCAATTACCACAAATACCTTAAATGACAAGGAGGCGCACAGACTTTTTGTTGGCGGCGTAAATGCTATGGTAAAAAAAATTCAGCCGACCGCTATTGTTGTTTGCGGCAAATGCCCTGAATGGATTGCTAAAAAATTTCCGGATATTCAAGTTGTTAAAATTAAAAATCACAGCGAAATGTGGCACGAAAGGGAGAAAAATAAATGGGTGGTTACGGCGGATCAAGCGGCAGAGTAAAAAAGAAAAATGATTGTTATTATGACAGCAAAAATAAAAAAGTTGACGAACCCCATTCAATTATTGTGGCAGAATATTATTTGAATTTAGGGATGGCTGTTGTATTTTTGCAAGAAAAACCAGAAGAAGGCGGTCGTCCCGATTTACTCGTCGATTATGAATTTTTTGCTGAAGTAAAAGGAATTGGTTCCATAAAGGCGGGTACTATTGCAAAACAAATTAAACACGCTTCAAAACAAATTTCTGATGAAATAGCTCGTCAATCTGAAGATAACGAACTTGTTGGCAAGATTGTCATATTATCTAAACATGCAGATTTTGAAGCTGGTTTTAAGGCGGTTTATGAAGGTTATCAAGAGGCAAAGCGTAAAAATCAAGTTCATTTTCAGACAGAATTTTGGTTTTACGGTAAAATTCACATATTAGAATAGGAGGAACATTATTATGGCTGTTTTGGGATGCGCTTTTTGCGGCGAAAGACTTTATTATCACGGTGAACCTGAAGGTAAATATCCGGTCGAACATTATTTTTGCACTTTGGATAAATGGAAAGAGCTTGAGAAAGAAAATTTGACTGCTGATTGGTTGGAAAGTGAACACGAGGAAAGTTTTTCTTATGCTTGGCGGTGCTGGCGTTGTGGCAGTTTTTCATTTTTTTCTGATTATGTGCACGTGTCGGGAATTTATACGCCTGTTGAAAATTTTTCTGCCGAGCCAATGCAAGAGCCGTTTGAATTTGGACCTTTTTGGAATGATTTTCAATGGTTCGATATTACGGAATCAGACATTACAGCGGCTGAAGTTTTTACAAAATTTCCCGGCAATTTGTGGCTTGCAAAAAATGAATACGAATTGCGCCTTTATGAAGATGAAGCGCGTACAAAATGCGTCGGACAATTCCAACGTTTTCAATCGCAGGGCAAAGTTACAGTTGCAACTATGACGCTTAACGCCTTCAAAAAAATTCTTGCAAATTGGGACGATATAGAATTTGTCTACCAAAATATTTATTACAATTTTATGAAAGAGCCAATCGACGGCGGCAAATTTCAGATTAATGTTTGGCGCGGGCAAGGTTACAACAATTCGATTTACTCCCGCGTTATCGAGGACGGCGAAAATTTTGTTGACGATTTAATTAACGCTAAAATTTTTCCTGACGGTAAATCGATTGTCGAAGTGCAGGGCGAAATTATACTGTAAAAATTTGTAGGCGGCAGGGCAGCCGCTTTTTTTGTGCTATAATTAAAAAAAATTGGGAGGTTGACGCAATGAAAAATTTTTCTGCTGATTTAAACGCTGCCACTACTGAAGAGGAAGTTAAATATATTTTTGCAAAATTTTTCAATCTGAAATTAAGCACAAAAAATTATATCGACTTGTACACGCCGCAAATTTTGTTTGAATTTAAATTCGACTCCAACTTGGAAAATCTTCAAACACGCGCCAAAATTTTTGCTCAAACGCTTTACTACGTGCGCCGCCTCAAGTACGGCTTAAACAACGAATACCGCGCACTTAGCAATTTTATCTGTGTCGTTACAAAAAATTCTGCCGCAATTCTGCCTACCGCTGATTTTAAAAATTACTACACCGAGCCCAACAAAAATAACTTCGATTGGGATTTAGCCCCGTCTTCGCCCTGTAAAAAATTAATCGCCGCGCTTACAGAATTTTCAACCCTGCGCGACTGTCACATTTATAATTTTCAGACGCCCGCCGACGAACAAAATTTTATCGCCCGCTTGAGATACAATTTGCAGGAGCAACTTTCGCTTTTCCACGATAAAAAAGTTATCAACGAATTTAATTTTTTTGAAATCTTTGAGTATTGGCAGAATCAGTTTGGTAAATATCTTGCCGACGGACGCAAGCCCAGCGAATATTTCATTACTGATATTGAATCCGGCAAATCTGAAATTTTGGGCAACAATCACGTTATTTTTACAATGAGCGACGATACACTTGTCAAGAAAAAATTTCCCGTCCCGCTGTACAATGAATTTTGGAACACCTACGAAAAAATTTCTGCGCCCCGTGAAATTATTTCTATTCGCCAAAAAATGGATGTAATGACTGAAATTAACCGCCGCAGATTTACCGGCGAATTTTTCACGCCCGTTGCCTTCGCCAAAAAAGCCGTTGACTATCTTTCGCGCACGCTCGGCGATAAATGGTGGAAGAAAGGCAATTTCCGCCTTTGGGATATGGCGGCGGGTACAGGCAACCTTGAATTTGCGCTGCCTGCGGAGGCGTTGCAGTACTGCTATATTTCCACGCTCCTTGACGATGACGCCGCCTATTGCAAAAAAATTTTCCCGCAAGCTACAGTTTTTCAGTACGATTATCTTAATGACGACGTGGAATTTTTGGCGAATCCCGTACTTTTTCAGATGAACGCCAAATTAAAAATGCCTAAAAATCTGCGCGACGATTTAAACAATCCCAAAATTAAATGGATTATTTTTATAAATCCGCCCTACGCCACCTCAAATAATCCTTCTCGAAAATCTAAAGAAAATAAAGTCGGCGTATCAATGACTGCAATTAGAAAAATTATGACGGATGAAGGTATGGGCGAATGTAGCCGAGAATTATTCGCACAATTTTTTTATAGAATCGACAAGGAATTTAAAGATAGAAAAGTTTGGCTTGGAATTTTTTCTAAACTTAATTACATAAACAATAAAAACGACCAAAAACTCCGTGATAAATTTTTCAAATATCAATATGAACGCGGATTTATTTTTAATTCAAAAAACTTTCAAGGTTGCACAGATAAATTTTCTATTGGCTTTTTAATTTGGAATTTGGCAGAAAATATCCCGCTTGAAAGTCAAAATATTTCTGTTGATGTTTTTAATAATGACGTTGAAAAAATTGCAGTCAAAAAAATAAATACGGCAAGGGAAGAAAATTTTTTAAATAAACTTATAGCTCGTCCGCCTGCAATAAGAAAATTTCCGCCTTTGTCAAGTGCTTTAACAGTTGCCGCAAAAAATAAAGACAGGCGCGACCGAATTGCTGAAAATTTTTTAGCATCGTTTATGAGCAAAGGCAATGAATTTGCTAACCAAAATTTCACAGCTTTATTATCCGGACCATACGTAAGCGCGGGCGCGTTATCAGTTACGCCGAAAAATTTTTCGCAGTCTATGATAATTCATATGGTGCGGAGAATGATTAAAGCAAGTTGGTTAAATGACTATGACCAATTTATGCAGCCGACAAAAAGCCTTAGCGCAGAATTTATTTCAGACGCGGTAATATGGAGCCTGTTTGCGCCGTCGAATCAAACAGTAAGCTTGAAAGACGTAGAGTACGAGGGCAAAATTTACCAAATGCCAAACAATTTGTACCCGTATTTGTTGGAAGAAATAAAATCGTGGCAAATGCCGAGTGAAATTTTGTATCAGCTGGAATTCGCGCAGGACAGGTACGCGGCGTTGTGGCTGAAAAATCACAGCGCGGAAATTTCTTATGAAGGTTGGCAAGTTTTAGACGGGGCGAAAGAAATTTACAAAGTCTTTTATGAAAATCTTGACGAGCTGGACACAGTCGATTTAAAAATAGAAAATTGGGACGCGGGCTGGTATCAAGTGCGAATGGCGGTAAAAAATTTAATCCTTGACGAAAAAATTTTGTTTCAATCGGCAGTGCAGAAACTTTCAGAAAAACTTTTGCCGCAAATCTACGAGTTGGGATTTCTGCGCGACGAAGTTATTTATTTTTGACAGAATATGTTAAATTCATTTTAAAAATTACGCGCTTGACAACAAAACTTTCTCAAAATATAATCCCTTGTCTAGGAAATACCACAAAATTTGAAAGGAAGTTTTTAATGGCGGCAAAGTCTTTGATACTGGTTGAAAGTGCCAATAAAGCTAAAACCCTGAAAAAACTATGCGGCGGCTCGTATTCCGTTTTATCCACTGAAGGATTTTTAAAAGCTATGCCCAAAAGCCGATTGGCGATTGACGAACAAAATAATTACGCCGCTGATTATAAAACCGTGCGCGGACAAGGTCCAACTTTGCAAATGCTGAAAAAAAAGACTGCCGACGCGGGCAGAATTTTTATTGCCACAAATCCCAACGCCGAAGGAGAATTTTTGGCTAATCAGTACTGCGGGCTTTTTGGAATTAATGAAGAATCCCGTTGCCGCGTAATTTGCGAAGAATTTACAAAAACTGCCGTAAAAGCCGCGCTGCAAAATGCCCGCCCCGTCGATATGAAAATCGTTGACGCCTACCAAGCCAAGCAAATTGTTGACAAAATCGCAAGTCATAAAATAGGCGAATATTTTTCTTACAAAATTTGGCGTGGCAACAAAGTCGGGCGTTTTCGTGCGATGCTTTTAAAAATTATTTCTGAAAGTCAACCCGCCGGAACTTTTGAAATTGAAAAAAATCTTACCGCGGCAACTTTACAGGAATTGGCGGCGCGTGATTTAAATTTTTCGGCTACAAAAACCCGCTTAATCGCCGCGCAACTTTACGAAGGAATTAATTTTGACAAGGAAGGCTACAGCGGCTTGATAACATTTCCCGGCGGCAAAATTAGTTTGACTTCAGAAAAGCGCACGCCCGACAGCGTCAAGGATTTTTTGAATGATAACGAATTTAAACTTTACCAATTAATTTACGCGGCGGTTACTGAAAATTTTTCAAACAAAATCGAACTTGACGGCGCGTGTACAAATTTATCTTTGATGTTTGCACTGGACAATTTGAAAATCGATTGGGCAGATTATTTTTCAGTCGGAATAAGCAGTTTGATTAAGCGGCAGTATGTGGCAGTTGAAAATTCGGCGTACAAAGTTACAGAGCTGGGCAAACAAATTTTAAGCGCGTTGGAAGGATTTTTTGATGAAGATTTCAGCGCGGAGGCTTACAACAATTTCAATTTGCAAGTTCAAAAAATTGCTGAAGGTACAGCTGAAAAAATTCCCGTGATTGAAAGTTACTGCGCGAAGTTCAATAAAAATTTTGAAAAAGCAATGGCGTCTTTGCCGGAAGGCGCGCAAGTCAAAGAAATTCCCGTAATTGAAACTGAAGAAATTTGTGATAAGTGCGGTCATAAAATGCTTTTAAAACACGGCAGGTACGGAAATTATTTGGCGTGTTCAAATTATCCCGAATGTAAAAATATCAAGCCTTACGTTGAACGCGTCGCGCAGATTTGCCCGAAATGCGGCAGTCATTTGAATAAAAGAATTTTCAGCGGCGGGCGCAATTTGTACATTTGCGGAAATTCTGCCTGCGATTTCAGCACGTGGGACGAGCCACTGGAAAAACCTTGTAAGAATTGCGGCTCCACAATGTTTTTGCACAAATTCAAAGGGCGTTCACCAATGATTTACTGCGGTAACGAAAATTGCCAAACGCGCCTTAACCACCCGATTAATAAAATTCTTGCCGAATCAAAAGAAAAATCTAAGTCTAAGAAAAATAAAGGCTGAAATTGCTTTAAATCGATTTTAAGGCAGGTATTTTAACTTTTTAATATAAAACCTCGTGGAAGGTGTCAAACGCGCGTCTGCGTGGCTTACAGCGCGTGTACGGGGCTAAATTTTTACCAACACCCAAAAATTTTGAAGTTGAGGAAAAAAATTTGAAAGTAAATGTAATAGGCGCGGGGCTTGCCGGAAGTGAGGCGGCGTGGCAAATTGCAAGACGCGGCGTCGAAGTTTCTTTGTACGAAATGCGCCCGCTTAAACAAACGCCCGCCCATAAAACCGCAAATTTTGCCGAGTTTGTCTGCAGTAATTCATTACGCGCGGCGGGGCTTGCTAAAAAATTTTGAAGTTGAGGAAAAAAATTTGAAAGTAAATGTAATAGGCGCGGGACTTGCCGGAAGTGAGGCGGCGTGGCAAATTGCAAGGCGCGGCGTCGAAGTTTCTTTGTACGAAATGCGCCCGCTTAAACAAACGCCCGCACA
>JAFSZS010000189.1 GCA_017455645.1 Selenomonadaceae bacterium
ATTTTTAAAAGAAAGATTTATATCGCCGGTAGCCAAAAATACCGCACGATCCAAAGAAAATTGGCGGACGCGGTTCCATTCGTAAAGTAAAGCAGATAAAGCTTGCCCAATAACAGGCAGACCGGCAATACCGCTCATATTTTCTGCCGCCCAAATAAAAAAAATCAGTTTGTGCTGCCCTGCCGCAAGTGCCGCCGCCGAGGCGTAAATACGCGCCTGCAAAATATCTTCAGAGGCACTTTGCAACAGCGAATTTGGAATTAAAATTGCGGGCGAATTATAACCGAATGTTGAAATTTCAAAATTATAATCGCGGGTACTGCACATTGGAAAATTTTTGATATTAAATTTTTGGCAAGCAATTTCACGCATTTTGATTAATTCCGGTTGCTGAATCTCGACAAATGATGCACTGCAAACATAATCGCTGACTGCGTCAAAATTGTTTTCGTGTAATCTGTCCATCAAAGATTTAAAGGGAGTTTCAGCAAAAATTTTTTTTGTCAAGGCGGCGTCTTGCTCGTGTATAAAATCTTTTGCAGAAATCATTTTAAGCTTTACCTCCTTGCAAATTTAAAACCTGTTCGTAGCCGTTGCGATACCAATTTAAAAGTTGCCGCAATCTGAAAGGCACAGGCGAAAAATCCCCGGTAACTCGGTTAAAAAGTTTTGCATTTTCCGTCATTATGTCAAAACTTCCTGCCTCCGCCTGTTTCAAATAATCTTCGACAAGTTGTAAAATTTCGTCGTCATTCAGAAAACGCAATCCTGAAAGTGGAAAACCAATTTCGGCAAGCATGCAACGCGCCGCCGCCGAAAAATTTTGACAGCAAAGTAAGCCGCCGCGATCACTTGATAAATCAACCGCCCTAAGATAAGCTTGCAACGCCAAAATTACCGGCACGGGTACAACGCCCGCACAAAGTACCGAACAAATTGTTGACAACTGCACGTGACCTGCCTTAAACATACTTATTGCATTTCCAAAAACAAAAAGCTGCATATCTGAATCAAATTCGTTGAGGATATAATCCGGCACAAGCATTTGAGAATATTCAGTACCGCCCACAACAATTTTCATATCGCGTTCACGGCGTACAAAAATTTTGGGCAAATCAGGATAATTCAGAATACTGCAAGCCGTTTCAAGCGTGTTCAAAACTTCCGGCGCAGTTTGTCTGCTAATTTCTATCCATTTGCCCTCGGTTACCTGTCGCAGAAATTTAACGGCAACATCATTAATAAGATTAAATGCATTGCGAATAATTTTAATTTCCGCGGGATTTTTGGAAGCAAAAAATTTTTCGTCGGGATGCATATAATCTTCAACGGCAAGATTATTTAAAACAACTTTGCTTGTATTCAAAGGGCGTCCCTCCAATTAAAAATTACAAAAAAGTTGGTACTTTAAATTTCAAATAAAATACCAACTCCCCAAATATTAATAGCCGCCATAACCGCTCCAAGTCAATTTGCCGCAATCCGCACAACATACGCGCCCGCAAGGTCCGGCTGCGCCACGTATTTTTTCTTGTTTCAAAATCGACGGCTTTTTAAATTTCCGCTTAGCTTTTTGCTGATTGTCTTTCATTAAAATTCACTCCCGCTGACAATAAAAAATTCAATAACCGCTCCAAACCAATTTTCCGCAAAGTGGACAACTTACGCGCCCGCAAGGTCCGGCTGCGCCGCGTATTTTTTCTTGTTTTAAAATCTACGGCTTTTTAAATTCCCGCTTAGTTTTTTGCTGATTGTCTTTCATTAAAATCTGCCTCCCATTGATAATAAAATTCTGCCGCCGCCTGCGCCATAACCAATTCATCTGAACATTCATTGAAACTTTGCTTTTCATCGTCGAACAGCTCGGCGATACATGCATGACAAAATTTAATGTACCTGCAAGTTTTACATTTGGGCGTCAGCTGACTCAATTTAGAAATTTTAAAACTTTCAAGCTTGCCAATTCCGTCCCAAATATTTTTTAAACTGTCTTCACGAACAGAGCCGAAAGGTTTTTTGAATCCCACGCAAGGACGAACGCCGCCGAACGGATCAATCGACACGGCATTTTTGCCGGCGGTGCAAAGTGTACCCTCGGAAATTGCGATAAATTTTGTCCCGCCCAATCTGTTAAATTTTCCAATTCTAAAATCTGTATCCAGTGCAAAAAATTCTTTGTAACTTTTCAAATTTTCCAGCCTGTAATCTGACGCAGATTTTGTTTCATGACCGGAAAAAATTTTGGGCGAAACATTAACGTCAATTTTTAAGCGTTTGCCCAATTCGTACAAGCTTTTTATGTCTGAAAAATTCTGATTTATGACAACACTTTTTATGAAAGTATTAATTCCGGCTGAACGGAACATCAGCATTGCCTTCAAAGTTTTTTCAAAGGAGCCTTGCACGCCGGTAATTTTGTCGTGCATTTCGGAGTTGCCGCTGTAAAGACTGAAAGAAACGCTGTTTACTTTGGAGGCGCAAAGTCTTTCAAAAATTTTATCTGTAAGCCCAAGCCCTGTTGTGTAAATGTCAACGATAATTCCCAAGCTAAGGGCGTATTCTGCAATATCGCACAAATCCGGGCGCAAAAGTACTTCGCCGCCCGTCAAAAGAATTTTTACAACGCCCATTTCTTTGGCTTGCTTTAAAATATTTTTGTATTCGTCAAGCGTCAATTCGTTCTTCGCGCAGAAATTATCTGCGTCGTCAATGTAACAATGAATGCATTTTTCAACGCAACGATAGGTTAATTCAAAGCTGATTGAAAATAATTTGTGATTGTCGGCGTAGTAAAATTCAATATCTTTTATAATTTTGTCAGTTTTATTTACAGTAGCAGTTGAATCTTTTAAAATTCCTTCAGCTTGCAATTCTTCCATAAATTCGCAGAGAGCCGTTGTAATTTCCGAAAAATCATCTGATTCAAATTGTTTTGCGATTTGTTCAGCCGCGTATTCCATAGAAACATTTGGATTTTCGGCAAAAAAATTTAGTACTTCCAAGGCGTCGCCGCCGAGTATATAATCTTTTTGAGTGTCTACGTTGTGAACATAAATTTTATCGTCGAACGGCTGATAAAAAACTCCACGTGAAATTTCCATAAAACCGACTCCCACTTTTAAAACAACAAAAAAATTGCTTGTAATTTTATTTTTCGACAGCCTATTTCATTATTCCTCTGCCGCTACCGATTTTCAACAAAAAAATTGCACTGCCTTATAGACAATGCAATTATAAAATAAAATATTGGGGTGCCTGTTTAAAAATTCGTCAAGGCGTCATGCTGATTTTGTTTTGTGCGAAATTTAAAAGTTTCTTTGTAATTTGTACATCTGAATGAAATTCCGGCAAAATTTTTAATTGCTCGCTCAAAACTTCAGAAAAAATTTTTTCAGCCTGCGCGAAATTTTTTAGAGCCAAAAATTCACGTCCGACCGCTTTTTTCAACAGTAAGACAAATGAAAATTCCGGTTCCGGTAATTTTTGTTGAGCGTCGAGGGCGGCAAGGAAATTTTTTAATGCAAGTTCGTGCTTGCCAATTTTTGAATATAATCCCCCCAAATGCAAATGCGGCGTAGACAAAACGTTAAATTTATCGGGGAGCGTTTCTGCAGCCTCCAAAGATTTTTGGGCAAAGTTTATAGCCTCGTCCAATTTTTCTGAAGCGGCGAAAATCTGCGACGCCGAAAAGTAAGTCAAATATTTATCCATCGGAGCTGTTGTCGGCAAAATATTTTTTATCGACTCCAATATAAATTTTTGCGCCTCGTCAAGCTGATTCAAAAATTTGTAAGAATCGGCGGCGTCTCGATTGTACTTTACCAAATCGGCAGGCGTGGTATTTGGGGAATTTTCCGCCAAAATTTTTAATGAAAACTGCAATTTTTCTATGGCAAGTTTTTTTTGACTTTCATAAAGTATGGAATGAAATTTTTGTAAATAAAAATTCTGCGCTTCAGTATCGCCCAAAGATTCATAAATCTCCGAAATAAACATGTAAGTTCTTGAAATTTCGCCGTGATTGGGCGGCAATTTTTCTTCAAAAATCTGCAGAGCTTTTTTGGATAAAGTCAAAGCTTTTTCGTTTTCTTCGATAAGCGCGTAAGTATCGGCGATATTTAGGTAAGCAACAGCCAATGGAATATTGTTTGGGGCGATTTTTTCCAGAATATCTATAGAAATTTTTGCTTGCTCGAAAGACTCGGCGTACATTTTGACAGACTTAAAAGCTTGAGCCAAAGTATTATGAGCGTTGGCTTTTTCTTGCAAATTTTTTGGCGGATATTGCTCAAAAATTTTAATTGCCTTTTGCGCGAATATCAGCCCGCGTTCGGAATTGCCGCGCTCAATATAAGCACCGGCAACATTGGCACAAACATTAGCCATATTTTGTAAATCTTCGATATTATTTGACTGCGCCAAAATTTTTATCGCCTGCTCAAGGTACTCAATCCCTTTGTTAAAATGATACATTTGAAAAGCAGCGACGCCGCAATCATTGTAAGTGCGAGCCAAAATCGGCGAATCTTCCGGCAAAATATTTTTGCGGATTTTTAAAGCTCTTTCTTCATGAAGTGAGGCAACAGCGTGATTTCCAATAATCATGTAACAAAAACCGGTGTAAAAAGCAAAATCGCCGCGCCTGTCTTGTAATTTATTGGTAGCGTTGCCGAAAAGTTCAGAGGCTTGCTTAAAAAGCGGCAAATCCTGCGGGTACATATTGTCAAAGAAATTCCATAACGTAGCCAAAAAATCTGCGCAGTCTTCGTCTGAAGGCTTTAATTCGTTCTTTAAAATCATACGAATCAGCGGGTGTATCCAAAGTAAATTTGTTTCTTTGCGACGCCTGATCCACGAATGACTTTCAAGATTTTTGAGTTGCAAAATTTTTTCTTCGTCTTCATTGACAATAAAAGTTGCCGCGTCAAATCCTTCCAAAGGCAGAAGGGTTGCGTGGCAAAGAATTTTTCTGTAAGAATCTCCCAAATTGTACAAATTAAAAAGCGTTACCAAATGCCCGTAAATTTTTGACTCAAGGGCAGTCATTTTTTTTTTACTTGAATTGAAGGGAAATTCACGGCGTCAACTTTTCCGTATCTGAACCTTGCCAAAAGTTCCTTGTAGGG